>JAOUPS010000109.1 GCA_029879735.1 Candidatus Bathyarchaeota archaeon
GTTACCCATGGAGCCACTAGCTCAAACTTGTTTGTTGGAACCCAAAAGCCACCAACTGGAAGCGCGGATGAGGACAATCCATAGATGTTACCTTGGAGGTAGCTGCTTAGATCCCATATAACACTGCTACCGCCACCTATAACATTCACACTGTACAGGTTCTTTTCAGCCCAGCTGCCAGCGTAGGCATTCCCGTGAGCGTCGAAGGCAAATCCTCCCTGCCATTTGATGTTGGACTGCGAGATAAGTGCAGAGGCACTGGGGTTAGCAAGATTCAGCTCCAGCATTTCACTGCCGGCGTTTGCCCAAAAGCCCGCGTACCACTTGCCAGAAGTTCGGTTTCTATCTATGTCACCGTCGGATAAACAGCTTGCAGCTCCAGGTGCAGCGATAGTGCCTAGGCTAGTGATGCTCAAGAAGTTGCCTGCGGCATCAAGGGTGATGCGTAGCAACCTAGGGCCGGTTGGGTAACCCCAACTGATGCCCACGCCGCCGCCTTCAATAGCCAAAAGGCTGGTATCGCTCTCTGCGGCTAGGGCATTGACGCGGTGGAAGCTCGCGTCCGTGAACACGTTTGACCATTTCGTAATGACGTCACCTGTGGCAGGGTCCAGCCGATAGAAATCGTTAAAGTTGATTACCCAGACGCCATTAGGGGCTTGAATTATGTCGTCTGCCCCAGTGGTGTACAGACTACCATGGGGGGTCATTGCTATATCCCCATATAGGGCGTTTGATAGTTTGTCGTTCACCATCGTGACTACTCCGGTCGCTGTACTCACCTTGAAGACCTCACTATACGCTCCAGGATATGGGCCTGTGCCGCCGGAAGCGCCGGTGACACCCCAAAGATTGCCGGGGCTTGCTTTGACGCTTGGTATCGCAATGGTTATTATGGTTGCCAGAAACAGCACTGTTGTTGCAACAAGTAGGTCACGTTTCATTCTCCTTTCTCCTTTGAATTACATACGCAATGCTAATTCTAATAAGCCTTATGGAATCTAGTTCTATTGCATCTTGAATAGAACATATCTGTTTCAAATGATTCAACGAGTCAGGTTATTCGTAGAAGTAATGAGAAAGAAGAAGGTTAAAATTTAATCCCAAACCCAAATGAAAAATCGCAAATCATTGAATAAGAAAAGAGCGCACGCTTCCCCAGAAACTGAAGAAGAATAAAAATTTTATCTTCTAGTGCGTGCTAGAGATCTACGACGAAGTTTCTTGGAAAGGTGGGGAGTGTTTGAGGAAAATTCCATCGACGATGTCTACACAGCATCCAGATAACGTTGCGCTTCCGTCGTGGGTTAAAGGAGAGGTGATTGCAGGAGAGGATGAGGTCTTTGAGACATACTTTGTTTATCGAGAACTGAAATGCGAGGAGCAGATGTGGGACTGGGAGGGAAAGGATGTTGACCCGAACATCGTGAGAAAACTTTTGATGACTCATCCAGATTTTTTCGAGGAGCACATCCTAGGAGAAGACGTTTTCTTAACTTATCGAGTTCCCAATCCATCTGTAGAAACAACTGAGAGGAAAGTTCTAATAGAAGCCTTAGAATCCATTCCTCGCTGTTATGACATAGCAGAAAGCTTCTATGGCAGTAAGCTCTGTCCTCCAGTATTTGAAGTGATTATACCTTTCACCACTAGTCACCTAGAGCTATTGAGGGTAGCGTCGTGCTACAGCAAGATAATCGTGGGAAAAGAGAAGATGAAATTGTGCGAAAACGATGGCATGTCTGTTGAGGATTGGGTGGGTAGCTTCGAACCTAAAAAAGTGGAGATGATTCCTTTGATAGAGGATAAGGAAAGCTTATCCAACATTGACCAGATACTGATAAAGTACATAAAACAGGTAAAACCCAATTATCTAAGAGTATTCTTGGCAAGATCGGATCCAGCCCTGAACTACGGATTGATTCCAGCCGTGCTTCTAATCAAACTTGCTTTATCAAGAATGAACACTCTGTCCCAAAATTCTGGAGTTAAAATGTTTCCCATAATAGGCACGGGTTCCCTGCCGTTCAGGGGCCATTTAACACCAAGCAACATCAACAACTTTCTAGTAGAATATGCCGGCGTCAAAACTGCAACCGTCCAATCAGCCTTAAAATACGATTTCGACAAAGATACAACCAAGAAAACAATAAACAAGTTGAAGGAGGCATTGCAGAAAAAGGACGCTAAAACGATGACGAAAGAAGAAGAGGAGAAAATAAAAGGAATCGTCAAGACTTTCACTGAGAACTATCAGCGTAAAATAGAGAAGTTATCAGCGATCATCAATTATGTAGCCCAATTTATACCAAAGAGAAGAGCCAGAAAGCTCCACATCGGCTTATTCGGGTACAGCAGAGAAGTTGGAACAACTCGACTACCGAGAGCCATAAAATTTACAGCAGTCATGTACTCTCTAGGTATTCCTCCGGAACTCATTGGAGCCAGCGCGTTTGCAGAACTTTCTGAAAGAGAATGGCAACTCCTTGAAGAGTACTATGTTAACTGGAAAGAAGACTTGAAATCTGCCTCCGAGTTTCTATGTTGGCAAAATCTCAACTACTTGCTAGGCGAGAAAGAGATTGTCGACAAGATTACTAAGAAGTTTAAGCTGCAAGAAGCAATTCCGGAGATAATGAAAGATTTAGAATTACTTGAACAAACAGCAGGCATTAGTATGGGCCCCAAAAACCTAGATCATAGGAAACATGAAAACATAGCAAACAACATTCTGATCTCATTAGCCGGAGACCACAGTGAGACACCAAGATACATTGTGGAAGCTGCAAGGATAAGGCATTCTTTAGGATAACTTAAATCACTTGGCCTTTCGGTTACAAAGTTATAGCGCGCGCAAAGAAGCCGTTGATTTTCGATTTATGCTAAATTTATATCGGCGAGTGATGCATACATGTTTCGAGGGCGAAAAGCCAATGAGCGAAGAGACCAAGGAAATTGTTGATTTGCTGAAGGATGTTACAGCCAAGTTGAATAAGCTAGTAATCGAGTTAGAGCCCACAGATAAGAAGGTTATGAAATACTTAGAGAATAAAATCTTCAAGATTGTGAAGACTAGCCTTATCAAAAATGAAGATAAACAATTTCTAACTGTCTTTGAGGCTCTGCATAGGCTAGCCTTGGAGAATCCATATTTTCAAAAAATCAATGAAGAATGGAAATATTACCATAAACCACAAGACACATGGAAAATAATCAGACAATACTTGGAAACCTAGCCGTTAACCTTCCACTTTTTTGCTTTGTAGGTTCAGATTTCAGAATGTCGCGTGCGTTTGTAATAGGGCACCCCTGCCACTTTTTTCACTCTACCATCGATTTCCAGTTGTTCCAAATGTTTCTTGATCATCTGGCCTTCCCAATACCTAAGCAGCGATCCAGCGTAAGGGAAATTTCCGTAGATTGGGGCGCATTCCACAAGTTGATTGATAGTCTTTTCACTTTCTAGTAAAGAGAGAATCTTCTCATCCCTTTCATCTATTATTTTGTAAAATCTGTCAAACTCAGCACCAACATTCTCTGTGATTATCTCTCTGTGGGATGATACTGCAACCCTCGGAGATAGAGCCTTGAGTTTCTTCACCGATTCTCTGAATTCTGGGATACTTGATTCTCTGTGACCATACCAAGGGAATGATGTTAAATCATAGTCAAACGAAAAGAGAATGCCTTCTCTTTTTTCGTAGAAACAATAGTGATCTTTTGTGTGCCCTGGCGTGTATATCGGTTCAAGTGTTATTTTCCCAAAATTGAAGATTGTTCGTCTGCCGTAACTGCTAGTTGGTTTGCAATCCTTGAACCCCATGTGCTTTTTCACGAACGCTTGCCAAAATCTGGCAAGCTTTTCACTCACGAATCTCTGAGAAAGAGCCACAACATTCCCGCTGGTATCGAATCCCTCCTCTGGCACGCGAATAGGTCTATCTTTGAATACCCAGTTACCAGCGGAATGATCTGGGTGGGTATGAGAATTAATAACATAGCTTACATCGTATTCCGTCCTAAGTTGGTTTAGATTCTCAATACCACAGCCTGTGTCTATCAAAACGATCTCTTCGTCCAAGATGAGAATGGAATGTGAATAAGGAAACCTGCCTTCGTTCTTTCCGTTGATTAGAAATATGTTATCTGTTATGGTTTCTATTGTCTTGCGCCCCAGCGCGCGCTAAGATGTAGCTAACTCATATAGGGACAAACCCGTAGGTTATGAAGCCTTCAGGTTCTCTTTCTACAGTTGTTAGGCGCACTTTCATTTTTGGCTTTATTTTTCTAGGGTCATCTATTTTTAGCCAAGCTAAGACTTTTACGCCTTCCTTCATTTGAGCAATAGCAACTACATAGTTGTCATAATGAGCATAGGTTGAGGGTTTAACAATGATCATGGTGCATGTTAAGAGTTCTCCTTCACCCCTCAGCGGGATCCAGTCCATGTCCGATTCTCGACACTTGGGACAATCGGCTTGAGGTGGGAAAAACTTTTCGCCACATTTTTTACATTGAGTCATGTAGACTTTGCCTTCTTTTAACCCTTCGAAAAACTTTTGAATCTTGGCTGTGCCAAACTGGAATCTTAAAGGCAGCTCCCGTACACTCACGTAGAGCGGTAGTTTAGTTTTTGCTTCTTCAATTAAAGGTAACCCTTTTTCCTTAATACTCTTTTTTACAATTTCACCTAAGTCAGACATTTTAATTTCTCCTATTTGTGTGGTTTTTCCAATGAGAGTATTGTCACGTATGCATAGTGTCCTGTTCCCCCGATGTTGTGGGCCAAAGCCCTACCGTTTCTGATTGTTGCTTGGGCCTCTCGACCAGCAAGTTTTCCATATTCTTGGCGTAACTGTTTCGTCAAACTGTACATCATAGAACCTCCGGTGGCGCCTATGGGGTGACCTTTAGCTTTTAAACCTCCATCGATGTTGACGGGTATAAGCCCACCGTTGTAGGTTTGTTTTTCTCTTACAAGTTTCAGTCCTTCTCCTCTCTTGCAGAAGCCTAGGTCTTCGTAAGCCATAAGCTCTGCGATGGTAAAACAATCGTGCACACATGCAACGTCAATATACTTAGCAGCATTATTGTAGTCTATTCCAGCCCTTTTATAAGCTTGCTTCGCAGCGTCAACGGCAGATTCTAAACCCGAGTATTCGAGCTTCAAGAACATATCTCTTTTACTCAGGTTTCCGGTTCCAGTGGAAGCACCTATGCCGCTTATCCATACTGGTGTATCTGTGATCTTTTTAGCTATACTTTCATTGGCCAATATCAAAGCGGTTGAGCCGTCTGTTAAAGGACAGCAATCAAGAAGTTTCAGTGGCCAGGCGATATATCTTGACTGCATAACTGTGTCAACGGTTATTTTTTTTCTAAATTGGGCTTTTGGGTTCATGGTTGCGTAATAATGATTTTTCACGGCTATTTCTGCCAAGTCCTCCTCTTTTAAACCATATTTCCACATGTAACCTGTTGCATGCAACGCATAATATCCAGGGAAGGTCATGCCAAAGTTTTCAAATTCCCAGAAGTAGTTTCCAGCTCTTCCGATAAGCTCTATCTGGACCGGTGTCGGAGATTCATACATTTTCTCCACACCCAAGGCCAATGCTAAGTCAACATATCCGCTTGCAACAAAGTTGTAAGCAACAGCCACGGC
>JAOUPS010000045.1 GCA_029879735.1 Candidatus Bathyarchaeota archaeon
ACCAGAAAGTTGCTCCCAAGTTTGCCCCGAAGGGGCCGCCGCTGACTGGTACAATTCTGTTTAGGACGAAAAATGTTATGATTTGCTGTATTGCCAGTTCTTGCCCGCCGATTCTGTCTCCTCCCACCGCAATAGCCATGCCGACTTTATACTTGAAACAGTTGTAGTCTGCGGCGACTAGAGCTCTGCATCTGTCCATAACAGCCTTTGTTTGTGCACTTATTCCACCGTTGTAAACTGGTGTTGCAACTATTATTCCTCTAGCATCCTTGAGTAAACGGTAAAGCTCGTACATATCATCCTCAATAATGCACTCCTTGTTTTCTAAGCAGTAGTCGCAATGCCGGCAGAATCCGATATTTTTGTCCCTAACCGTGAAGAAACTTGTTTCAAGACCCATCTTCTCTAGCATGCTCAGAGCTTCTCTCAAAACATGCTCAGTCGCTTGCTCTCTCGGGCTCCCACTTATACCGACTATCATGTTACTCAATCCCATTCTACGATCATAGGAATCAATAAAGGTTGCTGAGAATCAATAAAACGGATGCACCAGTAGTAATAATGTCCAAAACGTTTAATATTTCTGCTATCTAACAATTGAGAAGGATGTGATAGTTATGGGAACCGTTCTGGATGTGAACGCTGGCGATTGGGAGCAAGAGGTCTTAGAATCTGACATCTTGACGGTTGTTGACTTCTGGCATGATCGCTGTCCTTGGTGTCTCAGGCTTAATCCGATATTCAACGAGGTTGCTGAAGAATACGAGGACAAAATCAAGTTTGTCAAGGTGAATGTTTTGGAAACTGCAGCTAATCGCGAGTTGGCAGTCCGTCACGGGATTATGAGCACTCCTACTTTGATGTTCTTTTGCGAAGGAAGACCGGTAGGCCAAGCCTTGGGTTTTGTGCCCAAAGAACATCTAAAGAAGTTAATTGATGATATGCTTGAGAAACACAGAGAATGCATGAAACAGAGCACTGAGCTAGAGACGTAAACCATCACCTTTGAGAAAGGTATCCAAAAGATGATAGTGCTGCTTTGCATCCTGCTCTGGCGCCACGACTATCTTCTTATGTGGAACATTGGTAACGTCTCCTACTGCTGGTAATCCCGGGATTCTAGTTTCACATTTGCAATTCACGATTATCTCGCGCCTACGGTTTTTCTCAACGAATCCAACTAACACCCTGTCTGCCTCCAGTTGTGTTCGCGCGCGTTGTTCAGTTCTTATATGTGTTCTGCTTTCGTAGAATTTTCAAGTTTTACACAAAAACCTGAACCATCGGGGATCAACTTGCTAACCCATTATTCTGTTACTCGATCTGAGAGATAGGTTATGACGTATGGCATATTTATGTATTTCTCAACTATTATGCAATTAACATGCCGCCCTAGTTAATAGTGAAGGGAGAGGGGCACCCCTATTTCACACGCATATTTTACCCTCAATTTTTCTTGCCCTAGAGTTCTTCTAGCATGAAATATGAGCAAGTACATAGTACTCATCCGGAAGACTTCTGGAACTGTTTCCACTAAATCGTTCTTTATTGTTATTGCGGGTCTACGTGACGGCCTGAAATAAGATATATGTCATTGTCAAAACTATGCCACCAACTTGTGAGACGCCACCTCTTGTTAGAAAACGCCAGAATATGACAGTCGTTATCATCAAAAATGGGAGAATCTCCGTGAAAATCGTCATGTCAACTGCGAACGGTGAAACAAGGAGAACCAGCCCCAACACAAGGGTCAGGTTCGTAAGGTTCGAGCCAATGACATCACCAATCGCGAGTTGAACACGACCACGTCTGACGGCGGCAAAATCCAAAGTGAGTTCTGGCAGAGAAGTTCCTATTGCAACAACCTTAGCTCCAATCAAGATTGGCGGGACCCCGAGAAGTAGAGCAATGTTAGAGCCAGAATAGACGACTAGCCGTGCCGCTATCACAACTCCAACGAAGCCAAGCAACAGAATTGTAATTGCTTTTTTGAGACTCTCTTTTTCAACTGTTTTATCTGCGTTTGCCTTAACTCTTGGGGTTCTTTTTTTCGTCATAAGATAGGTGTTAATCAAGAAAGTTCCCAGAAGAATAACGCCGACGACTGGACTTGCGACATCAAATATGTGAAAATGAGATATGATAAGGAGTAGTGGGATTAAAGTTGTGATTAGAAGGATGTCAGTTAACTCTATCAAAAGATCTGTGCAGCACGTCTTAAGGTAGCCAAGCATTCCAAGTATGCCCAGAACTGCTGCCATGTTGAACACGTTCGAGCCCAGAATGTCCCCTACGCTGATGCCAGGCTCTCCTTGGAGTATCGCGAAAAGCGCTACGGTCATCTCCGGAGTTGAGGTCAATACCGCGAGAATCACAAAGCCAACAGAGGCTTCGCTTAAGCCACTGAGGCCAATCAATTTTTCTATAGACTTGATAGTGAAATGGCTAGTGGAAGCTAAGAGAAACAGTGAGAAGGCGAGTATGAGGGGATTAACTATTAACTCAATCATGAGGTCGCACTGGCCTCAATGTATGTGGGAATTCACGCGCCCTAACTCCGAGCCTTCGATTAAGCGGTACTCTGCAGTATCTCGGGACAAAGTCAATAAGTCCCTTCTTAGTAAGCTCGGTTTTTGGATCTTTTTGCTTTCTTGACGACGCGAATCTCCTTTTCGACGCGCGTGCAAGGTTAGATATGATTCGATCGAAATCCAAAGTGCCACACCAGTATTATTATGGAGATTAAAATCCCTATGCCTATAAACAGTACTGCTCTGCTTAGTAGGTTGTGTTCTTTCAGATATCGTAAATGCTCTATTCCTACAATCAATGCAGCTACGGCTGCAATGGCACTGATTGTGTCCATCAACAAAGCGCTATTAGCTGTTCCTTGAAGCGTATATATTATTCCGCCCATTCCCGTTCCGATGGCAACTATCTCAGCGGAAGATTTGTTGAGTACCACGTTTGACAAGGTTCTTCGTGAAAGCCTTCTTATCGGGTGAAAGTTAGACAAACAGGATTCATGGCAGAAATACTCTGTTTTTCTATTCATGGTCAATTTCAAAGCATTCTTTTCATCTATTTCCTTTCCACAAACAGAACACTCAGTCATTGTGAGTCTATAGAATATTCTTTTTTATCGCATAATAATTTTATCTTCTTCTTCAAACTGACTCAGAGAAACCTAGGGTTTCTCGAAACTCTTTCCCTTTCCAAAACTTTGTTCTCACTCTCGAACCTAACCCAGTCTAGCTAACTAAGAACGGAACTCTTATTCTATGTCTTTGAAGCTCGAAGACGGTTTCTGAACTACTCGATCGGAAGCTAGACCGTTATAAGGAATGTTGTAGAAGTTAGATCAGAGAGTCAAGAAAGTTCTATTCTATCTCCAGTTCACGCGCACCGCCTATTGCAAGGTTTGAGTAGACATAATCTCTGCATGTTCTTTCTTGGGCAACACTTTTAATGATATCCTGAAACCTAGTAGTATTGGAGAAATTTCGATGGTAAGATTTAATGGTGTTAATCATCTTGCGATGGCAACGGGTGATATGGACAAAACTATTCGTTTCTGGAGAGACTTGCTTGGCATGAGGCTAGTGGCTGGTCTAGGCAGAACCGGATATAGACATTATTTCTTCGAACTTTCGGATACAGACTTGGTGGCTTTTTTTGAATGGGCAGATGTTAAGCCTGTGCCCAAAAAAGACCATGGAAGACCGGTCCGAGGACCCTTCATTTTCGATCACGTTTCGTTTGGCGTCGAAACTGAAGATGAACTGTGGGAATTGAAAGATAGGCTGGAAGCTGCAGGTTTTGAAGTTTCAGACGTCATCGATCACGGTTTCATTCACTCAATTTACTCTTTCGATCCCAACGGTATCCCAATCGAATTTAGCGTAAATGTTGCAGGCAGAGATGTAAGGAAGAGTCCAACTATAGTAGACGCTGATCCTTCGAACATAACGCTGGAAGGACCAGAACAATTGCTAGACAAGTGGCCCAAAGTCAAGAGACCCACTCCCTCATCAAGTAGAGTCGTTTATCCAGGTGCAGGCAGCGAACTATTTCACGGAAAAAAGAAAAAATAACCCGTTTCAGCGCGCGCGAGCTGAAACTTTCAAAATAGATCTAGCAGCCATGAGAGACCGATAATGAGTAAAGAACTAAGAAGGCAAGTTGGGCTTTTCGGTCTTACGGCCTATGGAGTAGGCATGATTCTCGGTGCAGGAATCTACGCTCTCATAGGCAATGCCGCGGCAGCATCGGGAAACTCCGTCTGGATGTCCTTTCTCATCGGGGCCTTGATAAGCTCATTTACAGGTTTGAGCTACGCCGAATTGTCCAGCATGATACCTAGGGCCGCAGCCGAATATTCCTATGCAAAGGAAGCCTTTAAGAGCGACGTGATTCCTTTCCTGGTTGGCTGGATCATAATCTCTACCGAAGTCGTGACGATATCGACCGTGGCTTTAGGATTCGGCGGCTACTTCAAAGGCCTTTTTGGAACCCCAATAGTCTCAGTCTCTGTAGTTCTGATTGCCTTACTCTCCCTCTTGAATTTTGTCGGAATCAAGGAAAGCACCAAGATCAACGTTGTGTTCACCATCATAGAAGCTGCGGGCCTAATAATGATAGTCATCCTGGGCATTCCGTATCTTGGGAGCGTAGACTACCTTGAAGCTTCTGCAGGTCTTCAAGGAATACTGAAAGCCAGTACGTTGATTTTCTTCGCGTATCTAGGTTTCGAAGACATCGTGAATCTCGCTGAGGAAGTGAAGCGTCCCGAACGAAACATACCGAAGGCCCTGATCATCTCTGTTGTCGTGACTGCAATCTTGTACGTCTTGGTCGCAGTCTCGTCAGTGAGCATTGTGAGTTGGCAGGAGCTAGGGGCATCCTGTTGTCCACTTGCATTTGCGGCTTCAAGATCACTGGGTCAAGGAGCCTTCTTAGCCATGTCGGTGATAGCCTTGTTCGCAACAGCAAACACAGTCTTGATTCTATTGATTGTCGGCTCAAGGATGATATACGGTATGGCCAGGGATGGCTCGTTGCCCCGTAGTCTTTCGAAGCTCTCTCGTAGAGGAACGCCCTGGGTCGGTATTCTGATCGTAATGGTCTTGCCGTGCGTCTTTGTCTTGATCGGGAACATAGGATTTGTGGCAGAGATCACGAATTTCGGAACGTTCACCATCTTTGCGTTCGTGAACTTTTCAGCCATTTGGCTAAGATACAAGAAGCCTGAAATTCGGAGACCGTTCAAAACCCCGATAACAATAGCAAAGATACCAATCATACCTCTTCTAGGATTGCTCTCCTCCGGACTGATGGTTACTCAATTCCGACTAGACATCATAGCCCTAAGCGCCCTCATTATTCTCATCGGTATCATAGTCCAGAGGATCTTGAAAAAACCCGGCTCGAATCCGCGTGAATAATGCGCGTGCACTGGCGTTTGGCTTTCTCTTTGTCTGAATTAACATTTTTTAATAGTGCCCGAGCAAGAAAAGCCACAGATTCAAATACAACCCTGCGCCAAGCGAGGAGATCAGAATGAGAGAGGCAATGGTCTCTTTATAGAAGTCGTAGCGTTCGCTGAGAATTATCATCGAGATGGCAACAGGCATACTATGCATAAGTATCAGTGTTGACCTTTCCAAACTGGACAAATCAAGTAACGTTGTGGTGAAGAAGGCTAAGATCGGTAGAAATACTATTCTCAGCATGCTTAACTTCAGGGCTTTACGTAAGTTTGCATATTTCCTTCCGTAGAGAAAGACCCCAAGCATAAAAATAGCAACCGTCGAAGTTGTACTTCCAAGCATGTGCAGTGGCTGTGCTATAGGCGTGGGAATTTCTATTCTGACGAGCGAAAACAGAATGCCAAAGAAAATCGAAAGAATAAGCGGGTTCTTTGAAAGCCTTTTTGCAACGAGTTTTAGTCCGGTCAGTATTTCGGATTGCTGGAGCCGATACAATTCTAGAGCCGTGATAGAAGCTGTCACACTTACGACAGAGATCGACGCTGCCGCCAACGTGGCCACGGGTTCACCTGTTCCTGGGAAGGCAAATGTTATGAAGGGTATTCCAAAGAACGCTAGGCTGCCAAAGATCGTGCTCAGAACAACCAGATAGAGGATATCCTTCGAGAACCCGAACACTAGGTAGAGAGAGATGTAAATTGCCAGCACCACTAGAACGGGACTGATCCCCGCAAGCATGAATCTCAGAGTTTCTTCTGTGAACTTCGTTTCAGTCATATTAACAAAAAACAACGCTGGCAGTGCAAAATAATACACATAAGCGCTGAGTATCCGTTCGTCACCAGATTTCAAGATTCCAAGTTTTCTTGACAATAACCCCGTTCCCATCAGAAGAAGAATGGGAATTATTGTGCGTAAGACGACATCAAACATTTACCTTTCCTTCTGGTGTATCTTTTCTCTCTTTTTTAAATTCTTCTACACGAGCGCTGCCGAGTGTTCAGTCCGCCAGAAAAAATTTCCCAATGAGAATAATGGTATTCATCTTTCATAGGTTCGTCTTCCTCCATTGCACAATGACCCGTGGGAATACTTAAAATAAGAATACGTATAAATGTTAACTCGCAGAGTTGTGTTACGGTTTGAAAGGGTGATACGTATGCCAAATGAATTGACCCCCAAGGAACTTAGAAGGGAATGTGATCCCACGTTGGTGATGAGTTGTGAAACCACTGAAGATATCTCGCCGCTTGAGGGAATTATCGGTCAAGAGAGGGCAGTTAGAGCGCTTAAATTCGGCTTAGAAATCAACGAAAGCGGGTTTAACATATACGTGGCTGGTCCTCCAGGAACGGGTAGAACAACCGCGGTAAGAGACTTCCTGGAGGAGATAGCCAAAAAGAAACCAACACCTTCAGACTGGTGCTACGTAAACGACTTTCGCAATCCATATCAACCCAAGGCTATAAGGCTACCTCCAGCCAAGGCGAGAGAATTCCAAAAAGACATGGCCAATCTCATCACTGAGGCACGACGAACACTCCCAAAAGTTTTCGAAAGCGAAGATTATGCAACCAAGAAAGAGGCAGCGATCAGACCCATCGAGGGAGAAAGAAAGAAACTCTTTGTTGAGATCAACAGAAGAGCTCAGGAAAAAGGGTTCATTCTTCAAAGCACACCTGTGGGTTTGCTCACTATTCCGGTTGTGGATGGACAACCCTTGAGCGACCAAGACTTCATGGCGTTAAGCCCAAAGATGAAGGATGAAATTCATAGTAGAAGAGAAGATTTAAGTGCTGAGTTAAGGAGTGCTATGAGAAAATTAAGGGGTCTGGAGAGTAAGGTTAATGAAGAGCTCAAAAAGGTGAATCGAGAGGTTGCCCTTTTCGCCATTGGTCATCTGGTCACTGAGTTGACAGAGAAATACAAGGAGTTTTCAGAGGTTACTGATTACGTAAGAGGGGTGCAAGACAACATATTGGAAAAACTTTCCGATTTTATCGGGAAGCCTGAGGCTCCAGCTCCGTTACCGTTTCCATGGATGAAGGAGCTTCCCTTCAGAAAATATGAGGTAAATGTGATAGTGGATAACTCTGACCTTGAAGGCGCGCCAGTGGTCATAGAGCTTAACCCTACTCATCAAAACCTCTTTGGGAGGATAGAGAAGGAGGCACAGTTCGGTGTGTTATCCACAGATTTCACGATGATCCGCGGCGGTTCCCTGCACAAGGCCAATGGCGGATACCTAGTGCTTCCAGTTGAAGAGCTGCTTCGAAACGTTTTTTCTTGGGACGGGTTGAAGAGGGCTTTGAAAAGTGCGTGTGTCACAATCGAAGAAGCCGGGGAACGTTTGGGATTCATCACGACAAAGGGGTTGAGACCCGTACCCATTCCATTGAGCACTAAGGTAGTCCTCATAGGAAATCCGAGTCTGTACCAAATGTTATACATAATGGATATAGACTTCAAGGAACTATTCAAAGTTAAGGCAGATTTCGACGACACCATGGACCGAACAGAAGAGAACATGCAAAAATACGCAGCCTTCATCTGCACCTGCTGCAGAAAGGAGAAACTGAAACACCTTGATGCGTCAGCTGTGGCCAAAGTGATCGAGCATGGCTCTAGGCTATCCGGAGATCAAGCAAAGCTATCCACTAGATTCGCCGATGTCGCCGACATTATCCGAGAGGCTAATTTCTACTCCGTTCAAGAAAACTCTAGCTACGTAACCGCAAGTCACGTCAAAAAGGCAATAGAAGAAAAGGTCTACCGATCTAATTTAGTCCAAGAGAAGATTCAAGAGCTGATCCAGCGGAATGTTCTCCTCATAGACACGGAAGGCGAAGTTGTAGGACAAGTGAACGGTCTATCCGTCCTAAGCCTAGGAGACTTTGCCTTTGGAAGACCATCCCGCGTCACTGCCAGCATAGGCTTGGGTCGGGACGGAGTCATTGATATCGAACGAGAGGCGAAGTTGGGAGGGCGCATCCACACTAAAGGAGTGATGATTCTCAGCGGGTACCTAGCGGGGAAATATGCTCACGACAAGCCCCTCAGTCTCTGCGCCCGCTTGGTTTTTGAGCAAAGCTATTCTGGAGTAGAGGGTGATAGTGCCTCAAGCACTGAACTCTACGCCATTCTCTCTGCTCTTTCAGGACTCCCTATCAAGCAACAGATCGCCGTGACTGGTTCAGTGAATCAAAAGGGTGAGGTACAAGCTATTGGCGGGGTGAACGAGAAGGTGGAAGGTTTCTTTGAAATCTGCAAAGCCCAGAGTCTCACGGGCCAACAAGGTGTAATTATCCCTGAAAGCAACGTTCAGAACTTGATGCTGAAGGAAGAAGTAGTTGACGCCGTTCGAGAAGAGAGGTTCCACATATACCCAGTGAAGACCATCGACGAAGGAATTGAGATTCTAACGGGAGTTAAGGCAGGCAAAAGACGACCTGATAGGACATTTGAGAAAGAATCAGTTAATTACAAGGTAGACAGACGACTAGAAGAGATGGCAGAAAAGCTAAGAGAGTTCCCTGAGTTCACTGTTGAAGAAAGAAGAAAAGAATAAATCCAGACAAGCAAATCGTATTGGGTACACACGCACGTCAGAAGGATGTTCCCTTGAACATCCAAAAAACGTAAAACTTATGATGTCAGCGCGCGCGCTATTGAGCTACAACTATGAGGGACAAGAAAAAAATGCAAACCATAAAGGTTCCAGGCAAAAACAACAAGCATAAGGTTCTCATGTATGCCATAAGCACCTGTGTTTGGTGTAAACGAGCCAAGAAATTTTTGACAGAGAATAATATCGAGTATGAATATGTGGATGTTGACGTCTGCAACAGGGAAGATCGAGATAAAATCAGAGAGGCTATTCTAAGCCGCGGTGGTCGCCTTAGTTATCCAACAGTGATTGTAGACGATAGAAGTTTGATCACTGGCTTCAACGAAGGTCAGTTAAGGGAGGTCTTAGAGATTTGATAACTTTGGAAAAGGTAAGGCGAAGGGCAGAAAGCGATGCGAAAAGCCATGGTTACTTCCTAAACCCGGACGCTGAGTCCCTCAAAAACCTTCTTGAAGGACTCCAGAAAAACGAGGAGCGCTATGGCTACCCATCATGTCCATGTCGACTTGCCTCCAGGAAGTTTGAGTTTGATAGAGACATAATCTGCCCATGCGACTATCGAGACCCTGATGTGCAAGAGTATGGATACTGCTACTGCGCGCTTTATGTTAGAAAGGATGTGTTTGAAGGAAAAACTTCCGTACTGCCAATTCCGGAGCGTAGACCTTTTCAAAAACAGATTAGATCTTACGCGGCATCTGGAGAGGGTGTCGCTGAAAAGCCATCTGAAGCGACTACTGTGGTTACCGAAAAACCTTCTAAGATCATATTGAAGATGTGGTACTGCAAACAATGTGGCTACGTTTGCTTCCGCGAAGAGCCACCATACGTTTGTCCCATATGCAAAGCAAAAAGAGAGATGTTCGCTGAAATAACGATACATTCAGATAATCACAAATAAATTCCTATCTCTAACTTCTAAACGTCAAAGCGGGCGTTAGGTGTTAGAAAAGGAGCACGCACACGATATATCAACTTTCCAATTATGCATATAACACGTAATTCAGATATAATATCCTGGCTTAAGGAAACAGCGCGCGGTGTCTGAGAACGTCAAAAAAGATAGCGTGAAACAACAACAAAAACACCTCATCGAGAGACTTGCCTTTGGAACTCAGAAAAAAGAGAGACAAACAAACCAAGGTACTTGACTCGGTATGAGTAGCGTTTAAGAAAGAAGACACGCGCGCTTTCTCAACCGTTCTAGAAAGTCTCATAGTGTATTAGTTCTTCTACGGGCGTTCTCGGCTATTTTCTAGGCGCCTTCCAAAGACACACAGTCGCGGAGCAGATCATGAACCGCTTTGGACTTGCTCATAACCTCACATTCACGATCCTTGAGGATCATTTTCTTCGTCCTTATTTTGTTCAATTTCGAACGTGAACGAAAGCTGATCCAGATTCCCCAAACGGTAAGAATAGCGAAAAAGGTGAAGTTGAGCAAATCAAAGAGAAGGACGCGCTCTACTTCTAGGAAAGAAAAGATGTACACAATAACCGTGCTCGCGGCAGGAGCTATGACGGTAAGTGCTAAACCTGTTCTGAATTCAGCGAGTGCTGTTCTTTCTTCCGCCAGATAGTTTCTCTCCAAAGCCAACAAAGTACGGATCTTGGCTAGAATTTCTTGTTCGGTCGGTTCCGTCATATTCCATCATCTGACGTATCGGCGCGCGTACAATCTCTTATCTTATGATTTCACCATATTCTTCGTAAGGCATGATTGAGAGGTATTTCATCAAAGCCATGAATCCTTCGACAATATCTGGTTCCTTGTGGAATTCTTCGTGCGCCTTTTTGCTTGTCCAGTAAGTCAACATCACATATTTGGTTGGCTTAACATCGATGTCCTTATATGTGCCTTGAAGTCCGCTTCCACCGTAGGAAATTGTTGAAACCCTAAATATTTTTGAACCGAGGAATCCTTTCTTTCCATACGTTACACGGCATAGCTCTTTGACTTTCTCTTCAAACTCCTTTTCTAAGCCGGGTTTCACTGAAAGATAGTTAATCGCACAAAATAATGGCTTCCCTTCCTTCTCGTATTTATCAAGGTCTTCCTGTGGGACTAGGGCAGCTTTAATTCCCTGGTCGCTCAGGTATTCAACAGCCATCCTTGCTCTTCTACCAGTATCGCAATAGATGGTGACTTCTTTGCCTTTTAAGAAGTCGATGTAATACTCTAGATCGAATAGAGGAATGTTTAATGACCCTTTTACATGGTTCTTGTAGTATTCCTCCCTACTTCTTGCATCCACTATCAGTTTCACAAACATCACCTCTTCACACTATCTCAATATTGCATCTTATTTCTTTTTGGTTTCCGGGATGCTGTTAACTTATTTGTCATAAGGTCATTTGAGGTAGTATCGCTTTTTGGTGATTGCTCGAAACGAGGGTTTTACAGTCTTTGTTGTTTGGTTAACTTCATTCAAAGGTAGCATGTGATTTTTCAAGATCAAGATGGCTTAGAGGACAGAAAGAGTTGGAAACAAAGTAGTCTTCAATTCTCTCCGGGCGCATGCGCTTTAATCCTAGTGTTGGGAAAAATTAACGCGTGCGGTAGACTTCTTTTTTCTGGGTCTTTCTTCCAATACCAGTAAGATTGACCTGAAAAATCTTTTCAGGTTCTAGGCGGATTATGCTCGAAGGAAACCTTTGAGGTTTTCTTTGATAGACTTGAAAAACGTATGCTTGATTTCTTGGGGTTTTTCTAGGCGTTCAAGTTGTGCGATTCTGAAGTAAGCGGGGGGATGCGGATCAAACCGTAGCCATTCAGACCTGCGGTAACCTTGAAAAGCGGGTTCTCTCTTGTATAAGGGAAAAAGCCTTCTGAAGGCTATCTTTCTCAAGGCTTCTGCCATTACCTTTGGCTGACCAATCATTTTGGCTGAATCTATGTCGGCTCTGCTCTCCAAGAACTTTCCAAAGAAGAAGATGAGTCCTGTTGCTGCTAGGAAATAGATCCAGAAGGATAAAAATCCAAAGTAGAATAGGTATGGCCAGAACACGTAGAAGCGTAACAAGAATTCTGCGTTAGATAAAGAGGCCAAGACCAATGGATCGTGGGCTTTCAGATGGCTCATTTCATGACCAATGACGTTTAGCAGCTCATCTTCTTCAAGCTGCGTTATGATTCCAGTTGTAACCATTATAGTTCCTAAACCAGGGCTTGGACCAGCAGCTGCGGCATTAGGAATTATAGAGTTCACTACTACAACCTCTGGTGTTGAAAGGCCGAACTTGTCAGCTGCTTTCTTGACGATTTGGAAGATGTTGACTTTCTTAACTGAAAGATTCTCCGGCCTACAATCTATCCCATAAGTTGAGAAAATTCCACTGGCAGTTTCGCAGTCAATTGGTCTGCCAACAGCGATGGAAGCTTCATAAATCTTCTTCCTGATTTCGAAGATGTACTGGGCATATTTTTTCCGGAATCCCTTGAAGTTCTCAGGCGAAAAATAATATTGTAGAAGTAGGATTTCTGGTCGGTCTTTGGTGATTTTCCAGTTGCCACTTTTGGCCACAAGTTTTCCAGAAAAGAGTGATAAGACAAATCCGAGGCTTACCACGATCAAGGGCGCATACTCGACAAATATCCAGAAGAATAGAAAAGTGAGGGCGGTTAAGGCGATGTAAAGAGGAAGCATGGATTCGGTGAATATTCTGCCAACTATCCCGCTGCTTTCGCTTTCAGGAACCATCTTCTCCCCTGGCACAAACGCAAGATATAAAGTGGTTTTGCGGATTTCCTCTTCGAACAGTTGGACAGTGAGGAATAGATCCTCGTAGAGTTCGTCTAAAAAAGATTTGGCGGTGTCAGGGTCACTGAGTTTCATGATTACTCCAATTGGAACACTGGCGTTAACCGTTACATTTACATGCTGATTTGTTTTTGGAACCAAAACAATGTAAGAAAGATACGATAATCCGTTTTCAGTGATGATGCGTATATCACTGAAGTCCCTGTATTTCTTGTGCTGAAGCAAGTATTGGCGTCTCAAATATTCAAGGAGAAACTTCAAGTTTCCAGGGGAAAGCTCAGTATCAATAGTATATTTTGACTCACTGGCGTAATTTTTTTGCAACTTAAACCACATTCACCCTGAAATGCTTAAAGTAATTTAAGGTTCACTGATAACTCTGTTGTCTGGAATACTAGCGCGCACGCGATATTCTGGGCGAATCTTAGCCCTTCTTAAGAGGTTCGCATTTGTCACTACCGTTACTGAGCTGATAGCCATTGCAATTTCCGCTAACACTGGATGGGCTAGACCTAACATAGCCGCTGGAATGGTAGCAGTGTTGTAGAAGAACGCCCAAAAGAGGTTTTGTTTGATCTTGTTGAAAGTTGTTCGGGAGAGTTTCACAGCCGTGACTACACCAGACAGATCCCCTCTCACCAGCGTTACGTCGGCAGATTCGATAGCGATGTCTGTTCCGGTTCCTATTGCAATTCCCACATTAGCTGCTGTTAGAGCAGGAGCGTCGTTTATGCCGTCGCCGACCATAGCCACCGTTTCTCCGTTTTCTTGTAACTTTGCAATTTCCTTCACCTTTTGATCTGGGAGGACTTCTGCCAAGACCCTTGATATGCCTACTTTTTTGGCTATGGCCTCTGCGGTGTGTCTGTTGTCTCCCGTAAGCATTGTGGTTTTGATCCCCATTCTTTCAAGCTCCCTTATGGCCTGCACTGAGTCTTCTTTTAGTGTATCTGCAACAGCTACAGTCCCGACGATCTTGTCCTCGACTGACAGAAGCATTGCAGTCTTGGCTTCCTCTTCAAGTCGCTTCAAATTGATTTCTAAAGATTTGAAGTCTACCTTCTCTTCTTCCATTAACCTCCTGTTCCCGACAAGTACTAGTTTTGGAGAGGAAAGGTCAATCTGGGCTCTTGCACCTTTCCCCGTTACGGTCTCGAATGCCTTCGCCTCGTACAGTTCTAGATTTTCTTCCTTGGCTTTTCTGAGAATGGCTTCGCCTAGAGGATGTTCTGACCCGATTTCAACACTTGCCGCCAGACGGAGTACCTCTTCTTTAGTGTAACCTTCTGCTGGAATTATGTCCGTAACTTCCGGTATTCCTTTGGTGATGGTTCCCGTCTTATCAAAGACAATTGTGTCCACATCTTTGAGCGCTTGTAAGGCTGCTCCTTGGCGTATAAGCACGCCGTTTTCGGCTCCCATACCGCTTCCAACCATGAGGGCGGTGGGAGTGGCCAGTCCAAGTGCGCATGGGCACGCTATTACCAGAGTCGAGACAAATGCAGAGATGGCGAGGGTGATAACTCCCAGGTTTGAATTAACCCATGGCAGAAACGACTGGGCAAAAATGCTCACAACCTTGATCTTGTCGGGAATAACCAGCCACAGAACCAAAGCCACGAAAGCCAGTCCTAGAACAGTTGGTACGAAGTAGCTCACTACGTTATCGGCGAGTTCTTGAATTGGAACCTTGGAGCCTTGGGCTTCCTCTACGAGTCTTATGACTTGAGCCAGAAACGTGTCTTGTCCCACTTTTGAGGCTTTTACCTTCAACAATCCTAGCTGGTTTACAGTGGCGCCTATCACTTCGTCGCCTGCCTTTTTTGGTACGGGCATTGATTCTCCAGTGGCCATTGACTCATCCACGGCGCTTTGGCCGTCAATCACGATACCGTCTGTAGGGATTTTTTCTCCTGGTCTAACGATCATTACGTTTCCTGTTTCAACTTCGTCTAAAGGCACCTCCCTTTCTTCATCATCTACCAAGATTCGGGCGGTCTTAGCCTCTAACTCTAACAGCTTTCTGATGGCTTGTGAGGCCCTTCCCTTTGCCTTTGCTTCTATGTATCTTCCCAAGAGGTGGAAGGACATGATCATTCCAGAAACTCCTGCGTAATTTAGGATTGAGCTGAAAAACATGGCTGGTCCCGTAATAAAGGCCGTTAACGTCCCTAAGGCGATCAACACATCCATATTCGCCCTTCCATGAGAGACTCTTTTTCCCGCTGACAGCAGTGTTTCTTTACCTGCCCAAAAAAGCACCGGAACTGCCAGTAGAATCATTCCGATGTTAAAAATGTCTCGAGTCGGCCAGGCTACTCCAAAGACCATCTCTGGAATCATCCAGGCTATGATGGGTACGGTGAAAGCCCATGCGACCATCATTCTAATTCTTGCTTTATGAAATTTTCTCTGCTCTTCTTCTATTGCCTTCTCGTACTTGGCTGCACCTTCTTCTTTGCCAAGAACTTGATAACCTGCAGCTTCTATGATCTTTCTTATTTCTCCATAATCGATTTCTTGCGGGTCATACACAACAACTGCCTTGTCGGTCGCAAGGTTCACGTTTGCTTCTACGATTCCCTCAGTTTTTTTCAAGGCGTTCCCTATGGTTTGGGCGCAGGATGCGCAGGTCATTCCACCGATCTTTACAATGGTCTTTTTCGTCTCCGACTGCATATCGTAACCGGTAGATCTCACAGTTTCAATCAGTTCTTTTTTGTCGGTCAGGTTTGGATCATATACTATGTAGGCTTTCTCCGTTGCGAAGTTTACATTCGCTTCCTTCACTCCTCGGTGCTCTTTCAGTACTTTCTCGATGCTCTGGGCACAACTGGCACAATGCATCCCTTTTACCTTAAGTTGACTCTTTTTGCTCTTCTTTTTCTCCAACTTCCGTCAGCCTCTGTAATTATTACTCCTGTATGATAACCATAACTTGTGAAGAGCGCGCGTCATTTTCTAATCTCACAAGAGGTAAGGACATTTCTCTAATGTTCATGTCGTTATCGACTTTCACTTGAAGATTGCCATTTCGTACGCACAATGCCCTAGGCAAACAGTATCACCTTGTATTATTGGTGCTGAATAAGCTGATGGTACTCATCTGGCAGCATAAGGGAACTGAATGCTCTTTCTACAACCTCATTCAGAGCAGGATGAATATGCATTCCGTTAATTATCGGCTCTGCACTTTGTTCAGGCGTGTACATGAGGTTTATGATCTCTTGTATGAGGACAGAGGCATAAGGACCAATTATATGTGCCCCTAAGATCTTCACCGTCTCCTTCTCAACGATAACCTTGACAAAGTACTCTTTGACACCCATGGCTTCTCCTTTAGCAGTGTTTTCGTATCGATACATCCCGATTAGCACGTTCTCTTCTCCGTATTTCCCAATTGCTTCTTTCTCTTTGAGGCCGACGCTTCCAATCTCGGGATACGTGAAGACAGCGTGTGGTATCGCGTGGTAATCTGCCTTCATTTTCCTATTCAGTACAGCGTTGTAGTAGACGACTAGAGATTCGTAGTTTGCCACGTGCTTGAATAGGTGCTTGCCGTTTGCGTCTCCAAAAGCCCAGATGTTTGGTTGCGAGGTTTCCAAGTACTCGTCAACAATGATCCATCCCCTTTTGTCTGTATTTATTCCTCCTTTTTCAGGATGAAGTACATCTGTGTTTGGGCCTCTTCCTGCAGCGACTAATATCTCGTCTGCTGATGTCACAACTCTTTCTCGGTTCTCCCTGCTCACTGCGATAAGCCTTTTCACACCAGTCGGAGTCTTTTCTGCCTCGCGTACCTCATGGTTAGTGAGAATTGCCATGTGTTTTCCCAATGCTTTTTTAGCTAGCGCTGAGACTTCCGGTTCTTCTTGTTTGAGAAATTGGGGGTTTCTGCCGATTATGGTGACTTTCGATCCCATTGCTGAGAAGAAATGTCCGTATTCCGCAGCTATGTAGCCTCCACCCACTATGGCCAAGCTTCTAGGCAGTTGATTCATACTGAGAACTGTGTCGCTTGTCAGATAACCTACCTCATCCAGTCCTCTTATGGGGGGTATGATAGGTTTTGATCCAGTGCACAAGAATATCATCTTTGACGTGATTGTCGCATCACCGATCTTCAGCGTGTATGGCCTGATGAATTCGGCAACAGCCGGGTAGTAATCTATGTTCTCAGAGTGGGAAAGTCCCTGACGGATCATGTTTATGTCCTTATGGATGAGCGTCCTCATCCTTTCCATGACTCTTCTAAAATCTACTTTTCTGATGTCCACATCTATGCCGAGTTCTCCTGCTCTACCAATCGTCCTGACCAACTCAGCGGGATAAAGCAACATCTTAGATGGTATGCAACCTCGGGTCAGACAAATACCACCTGGTTCATCCTTATCTATGACAGCCACCTTCATCTGTGGGTTCTCTTGAATCATGACACCCACAATATTCATCGCTGAACCTGTTCCTATTGATATCAGATCGTATTCCTTC
>JAOUPS010000046.1 GCA_029879735.1 Candidatus Bathyarchaeota archaeon
GTAGGCTTCGGCCGACACAAAGCGAGTTGGGCCAAGTAGATCCAGCAGCCTACTTCGAATTTCAAAAAGGAGTAAAAATTCTCTATGAAGCCACTACCACGACTTCATGTCTTGTTGAGATGGATGAGGAGCCTCCGCACCCATTAAACATGGAAGCCGTTGAAATTGCTTTGACATCAGCTTTAATGATGAGTGCCAAGCCCGTTGACGAAATCCATGTAATGCGGAAAACAGTCATTGACGGCTCAAACACTACGGGCTTCCAAAGAACATGTGTGATAGCTCTAAACGGCGAAGTGAAAGTTGGAGAGAAAATAATTCCTGTTCAGCATGTAAGTTTGGAAGAAGATGCAGCGAGAAAAATGGGTCAAGAGGGCAACGTAATACGTTATCGCATAGACCGTTTAGGCATACCGTTAATAGAGGTTGCAACAGCACCAGTCATAAATTCACCAAGAGAAGCAAAAGAGGTTGCGTTGGCAATAGGGAGGATTCTGAGGGCTACTGAAAAAGTTAAGCGGGGCTTAGGCACAGTTCGCCAAGACCTGAACATCTCAATTCCAAATGGTGCACTTACAGAAATCAAGGGAGTACAGGAACTTGAATTGATCTCTGTTGTTGTGGAATATGAGGTTCAACGTCAATTTAACCTATTGAAGATAAGTGAAGAACTAAGAGGGAGCGGAATGAAAGAAGAGTATGTAAGAGAAGAATTTTTCGATGTAACAGGTGTTTTCAAACAGACAAAATGCAAGGTTCTACGCAAGGCGCTAGACAAAAACCAACAAGTCCTAGCCGTGAAACTTCCAGAATTCAAGGGCTTTCTGAAACGAGAACTCATGCCAGGTTTCCGCCTGGGAACAGAGATGGCCGACAGAGCCCGTTTCTGGGGAAGGGTTGGCGGAATATTCCACACAGACGAACTGCCAGCCTACGGTATAACGGCAGAAGAAGTCGAAAAACTAAGAAAGACTGTCAAAGCTGAAGAACACGACGGCATAGTATTTGTTGCAGACAAACCGGAAAACATTAAGGACGCACTAAAAGCGGTTGTGGAGAGAGCCCGAGAAGTCATAAAAGGTGTGCCACAAGAAACCCGAACGTCAAACCCTGACGGAACAACACGTTACATGAGACCCAGACCGGGAGCAGCAAGAATGTACCCGGAAACAGACATTCCACCCATACAAATAACGGAACAATATCTAAAACAGGTTAGTTCGCGCTTGCCGGAAATGCCAGAACGAAAATTTGAGCGCTTAACGAGAGAGTACGGACTGAATCAGAAATTGGCTAAGCAGATTTTTGTTTCCGAACGCAGTGAACTTTTTGAGGCTATTGTGAAGGAAAGTCAAGTTTCGCCAACCACAGTTGCTGTATTTTTAACTGAAACTTTGAAGGCATTAAAACGCGACGGGATCCAAGTAGAGAAAGTTTCGGAAAACAAAATAAGAGAAATCTTCGCGAGCATAGGCTCTGGAGAATTGACAAAAGAAGCTATCCCAGAGATTGTTAGCTGGCTTTCAGAGCATGAAGATAAAAGTGTAAAGGAAGCCATCAGCGGTCTGGGCATAGAAGTTCTTTCAAAGGAAAAACTTGAAAAAATTGTTGACGAGGTAATTAGGGCTAACAAGAAACTAATTGAAGAACGTGGAGTAAACGCCTTCGGGGCGCTGATGGGCATAATTATGAAAGACGTACGGGGTAAAGCAAACGCTAGTTCAGTTAGTGAATTGATAAGAAAGAAGCTTGAGCAGTGAAGCTTCCTTTTTCTCCCATTCTCTGAGCTAAGCTTTAACGCTTTTTAGTGTTGAGATGGCATGCCACGTAATGCCCGGGCTCCGTCAACACAAACTCGGGTTCCTTAGCCTTACAAATCTTGGATGCGAATGGACACCTTGGGTGAAATCTACATCCTGGTGGAGGATTAATTGCGCTTGAAACTTCTCCGGTGGATTTTACCTCTTTGGGCTTTAGCGCTTCTTCTTCATCTGTTAACACCGGCACAGATGACAGTAGCATTTTAGTGTATGGGTGTAATGGGTTATGGAAGAACAAGCGGGCAGGAGCGTATTCATAGATTTTGGCCAAATACATTATCGCAACTCTTGAAGCTACATTTCTCATAAGGCTTAGGTCATGAGTTATGAAGAGGTACGACAGCTTGAGCTCTTGCTGTAACTTGATTAGTATCTTTATTATTTTTGCTTGAATTGAGACATCTAGAGCTGATGTGGGTTCATCAAGAACTACAAAAGAGGGATGTGTAGCGATTGCCCTTGCGATAGCAGTTGCCTGTTTTTCGCCTCCTCCTAAGTCCCCAGGTCGTCTATGCATGAATCTTTCAGGGGGCAACTCGACAGTTTCTAAAAGTTGAGCTACCCTTTCGGTAAGCTCGCTACTGTTAGTAACTAATCCATGTATCTTCAAGGGTAAACCCACTATGTCTCTGATGGTTTTCGAAGGGTTCAATGAAGAAGCTGGATCTTGGAAAACTATGCTCATGTCTTTTTTGATATGTTTGGGACGTTTTACTGCGTGTATTGATACGTCTTGGCCTTTAAATAAAACTCTGCCTGCTGTGGGTGTGTAGATTCCCATTGTTAGATAGCCTGTTGTGCTTTTGCCGGAGCCGGATTCGCCTACTAGCCCGAAGGTTTCACCGGATCTGACATCAAAACTTATGTCATCAACTGCTTTAACTGTTCCAAAGGTTGTCTTGAAGTACTTCTTCAAGTTTTCGATTACTAGTATTTTTTCTGTTTCTTCCATTTGTCATCACTTTTTATGGTAAAGCCAGCAGGCTACGCCGTGATTTCTTACTATATCAATGAATGGTGGTTTCTCTTTTTCGCATCTGCTTAAGACTTGATTGCAACGTGGGTGAAATCTGCAACCCGATGGTGGGTCTATATAATCAGGCACCCTTCCTTTGATGCCCTCTGAGAAGCCGCCTCCGGTTAGCTTAGGAGTTGATTCTAAAAGCCCTCTAGCATAGGGATGTAGCGGATTTGAGAATAATTCTTTGGTCTCAGCAACTTCAACAGTACTTCCTGCGTACATAACATAGACTTTATCTACGAAACCTTTAACCGCGCCCAGCGCCTGGGAGATTAAGATCACTGACAATTTTCTTTTTTCCACGATGTTCTCGATGAGGAGTAACACTTGATCCTGTATTGTTACATCAAGGTTTGTGGTAGGCTCGTCAGCTATCAAAAGATATCTAGGCGTCGCTAAGGCCATAGCAATACAGACTCTTTGTCTCATACCTCCGCTTAGTTGGAATGGATAACTGTCAAGCACCCTCTCAGGATCTGGTAGCGCCACCTCTTTAAGAAGTCTTATGCACTTCGCTCTGAAATCTTCTTTCTTCTTGCCTTCATATTCTTCAGAAGACTTGATAATGTCTATTAGTTGCGTTTCAATCTTGAATACTGGATTAAGAGCGGCTGTGGGATCCTGAAAAATCATGGCCATATGCTTTCTTCTCAACTCATTTAATTCGTTTTTCGACATTCTCAGAACATCTTTGCTTCTGAAGTGCACTTCTCCTTCCTGTATCACAGCGTTCGTGGGTAAGATTTGAAGAATAGTCTTCATTGTTGTTGTCTTGCCGCAACCAGATTCTCCGATTATTCCAATTTTTTCCCCGACATCCACTGTCAAATGTACACCGTTGAGAACTTTAGATGTGCCCCTGTAAGTCTTATAGCCTACGTGCAAATCTTTTATCTCTATGGGTCGATCCGTCAAAGTAGTTCACTCCGTAAACATGTCTCGAACGCCGTCTCCCAAGAGGTTAAATCCTAAGATTATGATCACAATTCCTAATGCCGGGAATATGGACGTCCACCAAAAATCGGGCATGTATTTTTCAGCATTGGTGGCAACCATGGTGCCAAGGTCAGGCGTTGGAGGCTGAGCACCCAACCCCACAAAACTCAGCGCTGATCCTATCAGTATAACCCAGCCGACGTCCAGTGTCACTTTTGTTAGTATTGGACCGAGGCAGTTTGGAAGTATTTCTTTGAATATTATGTGGAGTGTGCTGGCTCCCATAACCTCGGCTGCTTGAACGAAGTACTCGTTTCTAATTGCCGATGAAACGTTGTATGTCAGCCTTGCATACCAAGGCCACCACATCAATGAAACCGCCATCATAGCATTGAATATATTTGGTTCTAGCACTGAGCATATACCCAGTGCCAGTACTAAGGGGGGAACCGCTATGAATACATCTGATATTCTCATTATAACCGTGTCAACCCATGTTCCCTTGTGGTACCCCGCGATAAGCCCCAAAATTACGCCAGGTGCAACAACGAGAGAGAGAACCGTCACAGCCATCATTAAGGAATATTGAAATCCTAGCATCGTTCTAGTTAATACATCTCGGCCATAATAGTCTGTGCCAAGTATATAATTTGAGTTTTGAAACGGAGGGATAAACCTGTCTTCGAAATTGTGGAAAAGGCCTCCATGTTCAGGGTAGGGCACTATGTAAGGTGCAAACAAGCCTATGAAAATGCAGGTGGCTGATATTACCAACCCCGCTATTGACAGAGGGCTTCTTGAGAATTTATACCACATTCTCTTGGCATATTCCCACCGTGGTGATTGCTTAATTGTTTTAAACAGCCTGATCTTTTCCATTTTTATTCGCCCTTCTCCATAAGTCTAATTCTTGGATCCAAGTACGCGACCATAATGTCAGTTATTATGTTCACTATTGCGAAAATGATCCCTATTACTATAACAGTAGCAACTATAGTGTTCAGGTCACTCCTTAACATAGCAGCGATGGCATGTTGAGAGAAGCCTGGCCACATGAAGACTTTTTCAACCAAGAACGCATTGCCTAGCATCGCGGCTATGTCCATTCCCATGACTGTTACTGCTGGAATTATGGAGGGTTTAAGCAGGTATTTGAACATCACAAGCCTTTGGGGTAAGCCTTGAGATTTTGCCATAGCTATGTATTCCTTCTCTTTGTTCTCAACCATACCAGCTCGTATTATCCTCGCGTCTTGTGCCATACCACCGATGCACAACGCCAACGCTGGCAGCGTCGCGTGCCATACAAAATTAACGAACGCATCGAACCTGCCTGCAATCAGTGAATCCAGGGATGTGAAACCCGTTACTCTGCGCGCGCGCATTATATCCATATATTGGCTATCAAGCAGTCCACCCGTGGGAAACAATGACAGTTGCAAGGCGAAAATTAACTGGAATATTATAGCCCATACAAACGCTGGAACTGATATTCCTATGTAAGACACTATCCTCACAAGGTTATCAGGCCACTTGTAAGCATGCATGCCAGCTAGCACACCTAGTAAAAACGATCCTACAATTTCCATCAACGCAGCTAAGACTACAAGTTCTAGAGATATGGGCAGATACTCTAACACATCATTTGTTACGCTGCGCTGAGTGTAGACGGAGAAGCCTAAATCTCCCCTAAAGACATCTTCTAGCCAGAAAAGATACTGTTGGTATAAAGGCTTATCCAGCCCCAGCGTGTGCCTCAACTCCTCAATGACCTTCGGAGAAGTTCCCGGAGGAACCATCATCAAAACTGGATCTCCAGGTATCACTCTGGCTAAATAAAACACTAATATTGATAAGCCTATGAGCGAGAATAAAGCAAACCCCAATCTCCTCGCTATATACGTTTTCATTTTCATGTTTGCATCGTCCCCTATGGGCACGTCACGGAATGATAAAAAAAGGGATACTGATATTTTTACGTTTTCGTTCGACTATTCTGGCGGTATGACTTCGATCATCCTACCATCTATGTTATAGCCCATCACTGGTATCGATTCGCCCAGCACGCTGGGCCAAATGACGTAAGGTTGGTAAGAGTGTTTCACTAGGTGATCGAACAAGAACAAGCTTGGACACATGTCAAGTATTATCTGCTCCAGCTCTGCGTATTTCTGGTATCTCTCAGTCATATTAGTTGTTGAAAGTGCGTCCTCTATCATCGCGTCTAGTGTTTCGTTTAACAGCCATTCGTTCTGCTCCCATGTTGCTGCAGCCTTCGAGTGATACCTTGTTTCCAACAGGGCTCCAGCTTCTGCGTAGTGGGCAGCAACAAAGACCGTCTCCACATGAGGGGATAGATCTTGATCAGCCATGTCAACTATCATTTTGCCCCATGGAGTCTTGACAACCTTGACCTTGAGACCTATCTCTTGCGCAGATTCAGCGAATAGCAAGGCTACTCCTTCTTCGGCTGGAACCTCAGCGCACCAGTCGACCTCAATCTCGTAGTTTTCTGGGTGGTCACCTATGTCGGGCCAATACTTCGACTGCTGGAGCTCCTCCATGGCTGCAGTCAGGTCTCGCCTATACATGGTTAGTTCAGTGGCTCCCCCCAAGCTTACAGGCACAACACATTGGGCCAGTGGATTATCCAGATAAATTTCATCAACGACTGCCTCGTAATCCATCGCGTATGCCAAGGCTCTTCTCACGTGTACATCGTCGAGTGGCGGTTTTCTGCAGTGCATCATAAAGTAGAACATGTCCCCACCTGGATAGCTACCCGACGCGAGGCCCGCATTACTCAATGCATCAAGCACTTCTTCTGGCAGCCATTGAGACGAGATCTCTAGCTCTTTCTTAAGCAACATAGTTCTCTCCGTTGTGGGCACTGCCAAGGCCAACATTCTGATCTCATCGGGCGAGTCAGTTTTCATTTCCGCCCAGTAATCGGCGAATCTATCCATGTAAACATGATCCTCCAGTAAGACATCTGTAACCTTGTACGGTCCCGAACCAGCATCATGCGTCAACAACCACTCTCTGGCGAGATCTCCGTTTGGCGGATAATCATATGTCCCTCCTTGTACGATGTGGTCCATAACTTCCTCTTTGTCGACTATGTACAGTCTCTCTAGCGTGGTCAGGAAGGGTCCGAACGTTTTTTTAAGCGTGAATTGCACTGTGTAGTCATCTATTGCTTTGGATGCGTTTACGTCTACGTAGGGTGAGAATAGGTATGCGTACCCCTGCCCTATCGTTATTAGTCTTTCCATTGAGAACAGCACGTCGTCTGCTTTTAGCTGTCGACCGCTATGAAAAGTTACGTCATCCCTTAGTGTGAAGGTCCAATTGAGACCGTTCTGTGACGTGGTCCAGCTCTCTACTATCCAAGGTTTAACTTCACCAGTGGTAGTCGGGAACACGAGCGGGTCATACAAGTTCGTAAAAGCAGTTGAACTCGAGTAGTCAGATCCCACAGCAGGATCGATGAAAGTGGGCCATGCAAATCCCACTCTCAGTAACTTGGTCACAGCTGAAAGGACCGTTACAGTTATGGTATCCGAGGCAGTTGCTTCTGCACCATCAGTGACAGTAATTGTGGCAGTATATGTGCCTGCACTCGTATAATCGTGAGTTGGCGTCCGCTCACTACTTGTAGCCGTTCCGTCGCCGAAGTCCCATTCAAAGCTGTACGGTGAGGTACCTCCAATTGGCACTGCCTTGAGGGATACTGTTAGAATGACAGCTCCAGAAGTTGGACTCGCCGAACCCATCACCGCCAAAGGCACTGAAACATTGAGACCACTAATAATAGTATTCAAGAGCGTTTCCATGTCACTTAGTTTTTCGTCAAGGGTTCCTAGCTTTTCGTCGAGGGTTCCCAAGCTTTCGTTAAGGGTTCCTATCATGTAGGCGGTAATCGCGCTTGGAGTTATTATAGCAATAATGAGCAGTACTACAATCGCCATTTCAATTTTAGAATCCATAGAATATATTCCCCTATATCGTCTTTGTTTGGTATGATACTTCTTTATTTAAAACTTTCTACATACAACAAGCAGTTTATTGCTCCTCAAGCAGTTCATACAGTGCAAGCCATGTTGTTTGCAAAAGTTTTTATTCTAAGGCTCCCAGGAATCCATCTCTTTCTGGCGGTGTTTCATAGCCGAAAAGCTTACTGTGCGTTAAGCCTATTTTACGGTATAAATCAGCCATCATCTCTGCACACTTCCATGCAATCACGACCGGATCAAGCACTGGGACCTGTAGTTCCTGTATTAGATACTTCATAAATCCGGATTCAATAGTGCATCCTAAAACTATCACTTCTGCTCCGTCTTCGTCAACTGCTTTTCTTGCTGCATTGTAAATCGCTTCTTTCAATTTTTCTGGTTCTTTAATCATCCTTGGAACAGTGAAGTCAATCACTCTGAATGATGCCAGCTTCTTTTCCAGGCCGCATTGGTAAACGTTGCTTTCCATCTTTGGAATCCATTTCCTCCTACCAACAATAATGGAAAACTTATGTCCTAAAGTGGCTGCGACATACATGCAAGCCTCAGCAGGACCTATAACCGGGATACTAACAAGCTCCCGAGCTTCTCTTAGGCCAAGGTCATAAAAACAGCCAATAACAGCCGCATCAAACTTTTTCTTGTCAGCCCACCAGATCCACTTTAACGTTTCATGAAGGCTCAAATGCTCATAATAATGGTACTCAACGTGTATAGGTCCTCTGCTTAAATGAACAACCTTCACTTCAACATCAGACCTTTTAACTTCATTTATGATCTTCGTTATTCCCTCATCATACATGTCTGTCCCTAGAGGATTAACCCATAATATTCTGAGCATTCTGTTCACCATATTCTTGTTCTAAACTCGAGTTACATTTAAAATCTTTTCTTGAAAGATGGTCGAAGCAGAAGAAAGATACTGGCCGGTTTATTCCATAGGATTAACCAATTTGAAAACTAATCTTGATTACTCGTAACTTTTAAATTCATTTAGCGACAATGCTGTCTTATGAGTTGAAATTATATGAGTATACTCTATGAGTTTGAGTTAGGAAAAGCAGCAAAGATCCTTGTGGAAGAACTCTTTAAACTGAAACAAGGCGAAGAGTTCGTGATAACATTCGACACTGAAAGTGACATGAGGGTCGTAGAGGCTACAGCTAGAGCCACTTTTGCAGCTGAGGCAAAGCCAGTTGTGATATGGCTCGCATCTCCACTAGGGGTTGGAAAAGCCGCCGATTCGATGCTTCCAATGAAAAGCTTAACCGCTGCTTTAAAAGAAGCAGATGCTTGGGTTGAATTCAACAATCAATGGCTTTTGTATTCGACCCCATGGGACGCAGCCATGGAAGAAAATAGGAAACTCAGATATCTCTGCCTTGTAGGAATGGACACTGACATGATGATAAGGTGTATTGGGAGAGTTGACTTCCCAACCCTCGTGGAATTCCAGTCAAGAGTTGTTGAAATGACGAAAAGGACCAAAAGGATGCGTGTAACTACACCAGCTGGAACCGATGTCACTTTCAACAATGTGCCTGGAAGACCGGTAACCCTTGAATCTGGGTATGCTGACACGCCTGGCCCACACTTTCTTTCTGGTCAGATAGGTTGGTCTCCAGACTTTGAATTAATAAACGGAGTAATAGTCTTTGACGGTTCGCTTGTTCCCCCAGTTGGGCTTCTGAAGGAGCCAGTGAAACTGCACATCAAGGCTGGAGTCGTTGAGAAGGTTGAGGGTGGAAAAGAAGCAGTGCAGTTTGAAGCTTGGCTTAGAAGCTTTCATGACCCTAACATGTTGCGGTTGGCTCACATTTGCTACGGATTTCATCCAGGTGCAAAGTTAACTGGCAACATCCTTGAAGACGAGCGCGTTTGGGGTGGCACAGAATGGGGCCTCGGAAACGTCGGTCCGATGTATTTGCCTCCAAACGGAAAAAAGGCAGCTTCGCATACAGATGGCATATGCCTAAACTCTTCAGTGTGGCTTGACGACGTACAGTTGACAGACAAAGGAAAAGTAGTTCATCCAGAACTAATCGGACTTGCGAAGAAGCTTGGGAAGACTTAACTAACCAGTGCGTTTCCTTCTTTCTAAGCTCCTTCTCTTCAGCTCCTTCGCAAATTCTCTAACTAAGCTGTCAAGGAAAGCCTTGAAAGCTTCAGTGTCTGAAACTACTAGAAACTTTTTCTCATCTATCACACTTTTCATTTTTGTCAAGAACGGGTCTTCTTTTATGCATGTAGCATATTTCGGAAGCTCTATAAGTCTGCTTAAAGCGTCAATAAGTCTGAAAGGCCCGTATAAATGCGGTTCCTCTACGCATCCGCTAGCACTAGTAGCAAGGAAAATAGCCAAATCGAAAAGATATTTATCCCCGTTACTTTTCTTTTTTTCCATTATTTTTGTCTCCTAACGATTTACTTCTCAAAATATTTCTCGCCATACCTGTTTAGATAGGCTATTTCTTGGAGTGGTCTTCTAAGAGGAGGCTTCGGCGATTGATCTGGGTATCCCACTATCACGAGGAGTTCGGGTTCGATTCCATCTGGGATTTCGAGTATGTGCTTAATTGCGGTTGACGAAAACGATTTTACGATGCATGTTCCAAGTCCGGAGGCGTAGGCTGCTAAAAGCATGTTTTGAACAGCTAGTGCGCAGTCAGCAACCGTCAGGTAGTCCCGTCCGAGTTCTCCGCCAAGCTTGTAGGCTCTTTCTTTATCTGAACAGACAAGAATTGCTAAGGGAGCGTCACCGAAGTAGCCAGGTGAAATCTTCCTCACCATGTCCAGAACTTTTCTGTCTTTGATGACTATGAAGTTCCAAGGTTGGATATTACTGGCAGATGGAGCCCGCACTGCAGCTTCGAGTATTTTCTGGACTAAATCTTTCGGAACCAGTTCGGGCTTATATTTCCTTACACTTCTTCGGTTTTTTATTGCTTCAAAAACATCCAATTGAAACACCTCAATTAACTTGAATCGTTTTGGATTTAAATTTTTACTTGAATTCGTTTCAGCTCCATTCTATCACTCGCGCCAAAGCGGAGGTTTGCATCAATATTGGATTTGGTCGTCGAAAGTTTTTAATAAGAAAACGATGAACACCAGTTACGTGATGGAAAATGCCACAATATTATGAATATGAATTAGGGAAAGCGGCACATAAGCTGGTTTCAGAGATGTACAAGCTCAAGCCAGGAGAAACATTTGTTATAACAGCGGACACGGAATCTGACCCAAGGGTTGTTGACGCCACAGCTGCAGCTGCCTTCGCAGTTGGGGCTAAACCGATGGTGATATGGACTGCCTCGCCGCTAGGCGTCGGCAAGGCAGCCGACCCTATGTTGCCTGTGGAAGCATTAACGGCTGTTTTAAACGTCGCTGACGCGTGGGCTGAATTCAACAATGAGTGGCTCTTGTACTCAACCCCATACGAAGTCGCTATGAAACAAAACAAGAAAATTAGACACTTATGCCTAGTCGGGATGAACGTGAACATGATGACAAGGGTAATCGGCAGAGTTGACTTGCCAACTCTCGCAGACTACCAAAACAAACTTATAGCTATGACTAAAGCAGCCAAGCACATCAGGATGACGACGCCAGCAGGAGAAGACGTAGAGTTCGACAATGACCTCAAGAGACCTATAATATGCGAAGTTGGATACGCCGATACACCTGGATCCCATATGCTAGGCGGACAGATAGGCTGGGCACCAATCTTTAAGTCGATAAACGGCACGATAGCGTTCAACGGCTCAATAGTCCCTCCAATAGGTCTCGTTAAAGAACCGGTAAAACTTCACGTCAGAGAAGGAAAAGTAGTCAAAGTTGAAGGCGGAGAAGACGCCAGAGCCTTTGAGTCATGGCTGAAGAGTTTTAACGATCCACTAATGTTACGTATGGCACACGTTTGCTATGGATGCAACCCAGGCGCTAAATTAACTGGCGACATAGTTGAAGACGAGAGAGTTTGGGGTTGCACAGAATGGGGATTGGGATACGTAGGACCTATGTTAACCGGCGGCGAACCTATACCAGCACCTTCACACACTGACGGCATATGCCTAAACACATCTGTCTGGCTCGACGGAGAACAAATCTGGAACAAGGGCAGAGCGGTTCATCCGGAACTTGCTGAACTAGCGAAGAAGCTGGGGAAAGTCTAATACTTTCATTTCTTTTATTAGTTAAACGAGGGAATTCTACTTGATTGAAAAGGAGAAGATTACGCAAGGTGTCGTCAACATATTCAAGGTGAACATGGGCCTCAGGAGCGGTGAGAAAGTTCTCGTAGTTACGGATTCGCCGACCGTTGAGGAATGGATGAAATATGACAGTGAAAAACTGTCAGACTTTGTTGAAAGGTCTGTTTTAGCCAAAATGGTCTACGAAATAGCTAAAGAAAAGTTTCCGGCCTGTTCAGTAGAATTCTTCACTTATCCATCTGTCGGAAAACACGGATCAGAACCGGGAAATGAAACTGAAGAGAGAATGAAAGCTTCAGACGTTGTGATTGCCATAACAACTTACTCTCTAACTCATACAGAAGCCCGCGAAAACGCAACAAGAGCCGGAGTAAGAGTCGCAAGCATGCCCACATTCCTTCCGCAAATGTTCTATTCAGGGGGACCAATGGCTTCCGACTACCGCAAAATAGATGAAGACAGCAGAAGACTTGCGAAATTAATGAAGGACGATAAGGAGGCTATTGTAACATCTCCGGGAGGAACAAACATGAAGTTCTTAACCAGAGACGGTAGAGTGGATACTGGAATATTTACAGGAAAAGGTGCCTGGGGGAACTTGCCTTCAGGTGAGACTTACTGCGCTCCAATTGAAGGGAGTGGTGAAGGCAAGATAGTTGTCGAGGCGGGTTGGTTCCCTAACTTGAAAGTGGATATGACCATAGTCCTCAAAAATGGACGTGCCGTTGAAATCAATGGTGGTGGCAAAGTAGGTGACGAATTCAGAGATTTGTTGTCTTTCGATAAAAATGAACAACCTTACATTTCAAGGAGAAATTTTGCCGAGCTTGGGATAGGTACAAACTCTAACGCAAAGAAACCTGACAACATTCTTGAAGCTGAAAAGATAAAAGGTACCGTTCACCTCGCCATAGGCGATGGTTCCCACCTTGGAGGAAAAGTCTCCTCAGATATACATCAAGACTTTGTTATTCCTCGTCCCACATTGCTCTTAGACGGAAAGGCAGTAATAAAAGACGGAGAATGGCTATTCTAGACTCCACTTCCTTTTTCTTTTTTCCTAAACATACTTTGCTGCTCTGTTCTTTCACGTGCAAAATTGTTTGCAGCTTGAATTTCACAGTTCTCAATTGTATTGTGGTGTGGCCATCGGCGTCATGGTGCGAGTGAGTTGTTAGATCCCATCAAAAGCTCCGGTCGAGAAGGGAGAAAAATCTTAAAGCAGTTACTGATAAACAGTAGTTTTCTCAGAAAACTGAACAGATTGAGGGGATCAAAAAATTGGCGATATTTATGGAAAGAGTAGAGAAATTGAAGAAAATTGGCAAAAAAGCTGGAATAGACGCTTTTCTAGTTAGTTCAGAGAAAAATATGAGGTATTTCGCTGGTTTTTCAGTGTTGGCCATAGAAAGGTTTGCTGGAATAATGATCCCTGTTGGAACAAGCGCTCCGATAGTTTTGGTTCCTAAACTTGAAGAGGAGAAAGCGAAGGAATATTCTGCATTTAAAGAAATTAGGAGTTACGACGACTCAGAAAATCCTGCTATGTTGCTCAGACAAGTGGTAAAAGTGCTTAGGATGGAAAAAGCTGTTTTTGGAGTTGAAGGAATTCTTCCTTTCAAATTCTACAGAATGTTAGTCGAATGTTCGCCAAAAATAAGAATAGAGGACGCTTCAGTCTTTTTCAGTCAACTCAGAAGGATAAAATCTTATGAAGAATTGAAAAGAATGGAAAAAGCAGCGAGCATAGTTGCTGAGGGAATAAAGGCAGGGATAGACTTCATAAAACCAGGAGTTAGTGAATTAGCTATTTCATTTCAGATAGAAAAAACCATAAAAGAGAATGGGGGCGAAAGTGTTCCATTCTGTATAGTTCTTTCAGGAAGACATTCTGCTCTTCCTCATGGTGAGACATCGAACAGAAAAGTGAGAGAAAAGGACATCGTGCTGATGGATGTGGGGGCAGTCTATGAAGGATATTATGCAGACATCACTCGAACAGTCTTCGTTGGAGAGGCAACAAAAATGCAGACAAAAATTTACGAGATCGTTGTTAAAGCTCAGGAGACAGCCATAAAAACTGTAAAGTCAAGCGTTAAAGCTGAAGAGGTTGATAGAGCCGCCAGAAAAATTATAGAAGACGCGGGGTACGGCGAATACTTTACTCACAGAACAGGCCACGGGTTAGGCTTGGAAGTACACGAGGAACCTTACATAGCCGCTGGTAACAAAACAGTTCTGAAGCTTGGTATGACGTTTACAATTGAACCAGGAGTATATCTTGCTGGAAAGTTTGGAGTTAGAGTTGAAGATGACATAGCTGTTTCAACGCCAGAGGCCAAACTTTTGAGTAGCCTTTCGAAAGAACTTTTGGTCATCTAATTTTTTCTATAGAAGGTAAGGAGCATATACGCACGCTATATCGAAACATTGCCTGAGTGAGGCACTTCTCTTAGTGGGGCGCTTTTTTCATTTGTACTCTCTTAGTGAAATCATTTTTTCAGGAAGGAGTTTTATGTTTTCGCCGCAGTAGGGGCAAACTTTGAATTCCGGTAGTAATGGCTTTTTGCATGTTGGGCATCTATTTGTGTACGTTATGTTTTCTTCAAACTTTTGGGTCTCCCTTGTTAAGCGGCTTATTTCAGTTTTCAGTGTCTCAACGTTCTCCTTTAGTGGCTGAATTTCTTTAACCTCTGTTCTCACGTTGTATATTATGTCCTTAACTTGTGCTAGAAGCGTGTTGTTCGTTATCACCGTTTCGTTCATTAAGTCAAGTAGTTCGCTTTTTTCGTCTAACATTTGGGCTTCAACAGCGCTCTGTTTCTTAGCGTCTGAAAGTATCTTGTTCAGGAAGGTTTCCACAGGGTTTTCGAAGGCTACTGCACAGGTGATCCCCCAGAGAATGAAGGTCGCGATGCGCTTACCCAAAAATATGCGGTTGGGGCTATAGCTTGCAACTTCTCGTTGATTAAGGGATACAGCTGAAGAAGCTTGATTTGGTTGTCAAAAACTAGGACGGAAATCGCGTCAACTAAATGTATGAGTGCTACGAAGGTTAGAGTGCTGAAGAGCCATACGAAGATTCTCTTTCTAGGCAAGCGGATTCCTCTGGCGAATTCTATTCATAAATAGTATTATATCTTAATATTTAATACAATATTTCCGATTCGGCATATGTCAAAATACGTAAATTCTAAAAGGAGTTAACGCTTCTTATATCTCGGGATGACTTTGCCAAGTAGGATGGTTAAAGAAGCACAGAGCGGGAGTTTCGCTTTTCGCGTAAGAATGGGTGAGTACGAGGTAGAAATCAATGGAAACCATGAAGAAGTTCTGAAGACAATCAAAGAGTTGCCGAGCTTGATGGGTGACGTCTACAAGGCTTTTGAAGGCCTCAAACCCAGAACTATGGCAACGCTCACCGTCAAAAAGGCAGCCGCAAAAGGAGGAGGTCCAGCACGGAAATATCCTAAGATTTTGCGTGCTAAAAATTGCAGTGAAGCTGTATTGAATATTCTTGAGACAGACTGGGGGAAGTGGCGTCCCCGCACCGTCTCTGAATTGAAAGAGGCTTTGAAAGCTAATGGGTTGCGCTATCCGGGACGCACCTTTACAGGAGTTTTGACTGGGCTTGTCAAGAAGGGAAAAGTCAGGCGTTGGAAGACCGACGCTGGCTACGTTTACATTCTTGCTGAAGAAGAAAATCTAGCCTGAAAGGAGAACGTGAAATGGGAAAGGTAAAGGTGAAAATAAGGGCGCCTTTCGGCGAGATCGTCGTTGAAGGTGAAAATCCGCAAGAAATCCTCAAGATACTTGAAACTTTTCCTGAGGATTTCATGGAAAAAACCGTAGATATGGTCTCCTTGAGGTTGGTTCCGACAGCCGCGGTTCAGTTAAAAGGTGTGGTTGAATTCACCACGGAAGGACCTGTCATAATGACTCGCGAGAAGCTCACGCATTACGAAGCCATAGGCTTGATCCTGTACGCTTCTGAAGGGAAGAAGAACACGGCGGCTCAGATAACGAAGCTTTTGGAATCCAGCGGGATAAAATCCATGGTTCCAGCCCGCCTGAACGAGATGACTAAGAGAGGGAGGGTTTTCAAGCCAGACCCGAACAGGCCGGAGTTCACGTTGACTGTACAGGGCGAAAGGTGGGTCGAAGAAGAGATTTTAGCTAGGCTTCGAGGTAAAATGAGTTGACCGGTGGAGAGGACCAGATCACAGTTCAAATCAAGTACAAAGATGTTGAAGAAAACTTTTCCGGCTGCGTCAATGACGTTTGGGTCAGCATAAACAAGTTTTTCAGCGAATTCATTCCAACCTTTGAGATTTCAAAGAAACTAGTCTTAACAGTGGATTTGCAAGAACTCATCAAAGAATGTGAAAACATCATTGCTTTTACAGAGGAAGGCCCCCACCTGCTTGTTTCAAGGGATAAGCTGACGGACAACGAGACTTTGGCTTTGCAGCTTTTAGCCAGTTACGTAGGCTATAAATTAGGAACAGTGGAGAGCGATGCTGTTTCAAGGGAAGAACTCCAAGCCAAACTTGGAAAAACTGCAAAAATCACGAGCACACGCCTTGGTGAACTCGCCAAAAGCGAAATGGTAAAAAAAACCGCTGATGGAGAATATAAAATTACAACCTTTGGGGTCATTCAGATACAGAAGGATTTTCTTCCGAGGATTAAGTTAAAGATTGGCAGCTAGGCTGGTTTTCTTTTCAGAAGCCGTTCGTTTACCGCTCAAAAAGGTGTATGAAGTCGGATTTTCCGCGCGCGCTAATTGGAGGCTTTGACTAAACTTGCGCGTGAGGTTTTCTAGTTATTCCATTGGCCGCCTTATGTTTTCTCCGACGCTGTACAGGAAGATGCGCGCTGAAGAAGGCCCTATTCGATTGAATTTTTTGCCGAGTTCCTTAATTACTAAAGCATAATTGTTAGATTTATCAAGGCTGTCTAGATAATACCGAAAAGATCCATATTCTTTTCTTATCTCCTGAAATTGCTTTGCATTATTGATTGTTGCAATTATCTTTGCTCGATTCCTCACTATGCCCGCATCTCTAACAAGTCGCTCCACGTCCTTCTCGTCGAACCTAGCAACATCAGGTATGGAAAAGTTCTTGAAAGCTTTCTTGAAGTTAGGCCACTTCTTATCAATCAATTTCCAACTTAAACCTGCCAGAAAGACAACTCTAGTCATATTTGCAAAATAGTTGTCATCTTTCGGAGGTCGGCTGTCTCTATACATCCATTTGGGAGGACTCCAGCTTCCTTCACCCACGTTTCTTTAACTCCTAAAAGCTATTTTAATTCGAAGGTAGCACAAAATGTGTTTATAAAGTTTACACT
>JAOUPS010000110.1 GCA_029879735.1 Candidatus Bathyarchaeota archaeon
TAGTTGACTTAGAAAGACTCAAAGACAAGATAACAGAAAGAACAATCCTCATATCCGTTATGTACGCGAATGGCGAGATCGGAACAATTCAACCAATAAAGGAGATAGGTAAGATAGCCCACGAGAACCAAATTTATTTTCACGTAGACGCCGTAGCCGCGGCGGGAAAGATACCCATCAACGTTCAAGAAGAAAACATAGACCTCTTGTCAATTTCTTCAAACGACATGTACGGACCAAAGGGCGTAGGAGCCCTCTACACAAAAAAAGGAACCAGAATACAGCCAGTTATACAGGGTGGCGGTCAAGAAAGGGGGTTGCGTTCGGGCACAGAAAACATACCAGGCATAGTCGGCATGGGTAAGGCGGCTGAGATCGCTCAAGAAGAGATTGTAGTTGAAGGCAGACGGTTAAGCCAGCTACGGGACAAACTCATAAAGGGTGTTTTGGACACGATTGAGCGTTCCTATCTGAATGGACATCTAACCAAAAGACTTCCTAACAACGCCAATCTCAGATTTAGTTATATAGAAGGAGAGTCCCTCATCTTAGGTCTAGACATGCTCGGCATCCAAGTGTCTTCGGGTTCCGCGTGCACTTCAAAAACTTTGGAACCTTCCCACGTATTGCTCGCCATAGGCTTGGCCCATGAAGAGGCCCATGGCTCTTTAGTCTTCACCTTAGGCAAGCAAAATTCAGAGGAGGACGTTGATTATGTGCTGGAAGGGTTGCCAAACGTTGTAAAGAGACTGAGGGCAATGTCTCCCTTGACCCCTAAGGAAATGTTGAGGTGATATGAATGTACAGCGAAAAAGTTATGGACCATTTCATGAATCCGCGAAACGTGGGTGAAATTCCAGACGCAGACGGAGTTGGAACCGTGGGCAATCCAGTTTGCGGCGACCTCATGACCGTGTACATCAAAGTTAAAGACAACAGGTTGGAGGATGTCAAGTTCAAGACCTTTGGTTGCGGAGCAGCCATAGCCACAAGCAGTATGATCACCGAACTTGCAAAGGGAAAAACCATCGAGGAAGCTTTGAAGATCACTAGGGGCGACGTTGCAGACAACCTAGGGGGTCTCCCCCCAATCAAGATGCACTGTTCTAATCTAGCCGCAGACGCCTTGAATGCAGCAATAAAAGACTATTTGAAGAAGAAAGAGGCAAATAAATGAAAACTTTCGTAAAATGTGAAATATGCAACGCAGAGATTCCAGCGGACAGGTGTGTTTTTGCGATTCACAAAAGGGTTATTGAGGGAAAGGAATACATCTACTGCTGTTCAATTATGCAACGGAAACACGACTTCAACCGATTGGCGATAGATCCGAAAGGCTCGGAAAAAGAACGGAGCAAAAGTTCTAGGACACACACGCAATAGCAGATAGAATCTCATTTTTGCTGTGCACGCTGTGCTGAAGCTTTTGAAAAGACGGAAAAATGAAAGCTTCCTTTTTGTGATAATCTAACTTATGATATTTCTATTGAAATGTGGAGAGAGTCAATGCCTGTAGTAATAGAACCACATTGCACCCAGAATACCAATTCCCAAAACAGATCCGATCACCATGTCTGTCCCCGAAGGAACACTGCGACCCCCTAGAAAAGACAGAAGCGCTGGAATAGGCATAAACCTCGTCCACCACCAATCGTAATGCAACCAACTAAACGGGTTGTTTCCTCTCATCCATTCAATGAACGTCATTGATATTATGTCGCCAAGTCCCGAAAATGAGAGTATCACAAATGTGAGAAACACGGGCACAAGTTCAACCAGCTCCCTTGAAGGACGTATCGATTTTCCAATGTCGCTCCCGAGCAAGAACGCTACCACTCCAACGCTTATGACGGTTATCAAAATAACTGGATTTATCTTCCACCACACAGGACCGTTTATCACCAGATGCCAGAAATCTGCTGAGGGCTGTTCGGGAATGACATCGTAGGCCACGGTTATGACAGCGTCAATGATGGCTACAATAATTCCAGCCATGAACACCACAAAAGTAAGAAGACCAATTCTTTTCTTCTTTTCCATAATGAAATGTTCTTTAAGAGAAGCCCCTTTTATAATTTATCCAAAAGTGTGATTCTCTTTAGCGATATAAGGTTATTAGAGAAACATAAATTTTGATTCGAATGAAAATGAGATGATGAGAAAACGAACAGCGGAAACATTTACGTGGCTCAGAAACACTAGGCTACGCACTTGCACCCGTTTGTGGAAGATGTTTACATTTTTCTTCCGGTTTACACCAGTAAATCGTTGGCTAACAAGAAACGATGTAAATGGCTTGAGCTTGCGCCAATAAAATTTTCTTTCGGATATGCAGCCTCTTTTTAAGAAAGATACGGAGAATTCTTTTACCATCAATTAACTTGTGAAACTCGCCTTGGTTACGAACTGCTAGATCAATAAGTTACTGTTACTGTTGTGTCACAGTCACATACATTTAAAAATGTAAACTTCCAAATTATAAGACATCGCGCAATACAGGGCTGGCATCTTACATGAAAAGACAACGAACCGAGATCATGGCTCAAATTTTGGCGTTCTGTACACAAGCAAGGCGGAAAACCCGCATCATGTATAGAAACTACCTAAGTCATTCACAGCTTAAGACATACCTGACGCTTCTTACGTCGCGAGATCTGCTTGCACATAATTCAGATCAATACGTGACAACCGAGAAGGGACACTGCTTTCTCGAGGCCTTTGCTCAGCTCAATGACGTGCTTGAGGGTCGTACACGCAGGGCATTCGAATAGATTATCGGGCGAGAGCTACGGGGAAGCGGAAATCGCCAACATTGGTGAACAGCCAAGTGGAAGATGTGGCAAAAGTCAAGGAAGCAATTAAAAAGTAGCATACACACTCGATAACGACACAACAATTCTTCTTCTCCTTCCTTTTTTCGGGCAAATGAGACCTCAAAATTGATACGAAAAAGAGGAGGGTTTGCGGGGGCATCCCCACAGCCAAGCCTATTGAACCTAATGCTGCTGTTTATAATACTAATGCGTGCGAGCGCAGTGTGCGTTCATAATTGGCATGGAACTTATTTCCATAAACCTTGAGAGAGATTCAACAACATCTTGATGATGAGGTGCACGAGCTAAAGTTTCATAAAAGCAGGGTTTTCTGCTGAAAGAGAGAAAGGAGAGTTTTCCCACGCACCTCATCACCAAGCAAATTTCTTTTTAGAGGAACAAATATTTAAAATTATGTTACTGTGGTATCACAGTCACATACATTTAAAAGCTCCACTTCCAAACCAGAACACTACGTGTGCGCGCAAGGTGAAGGGTCAATATGGAACTTCCACGTTGTTTTGGAGTTCTGGAATGATTACACAAAAGATGGTGTGTGTATGGCATCTGAAAAGTTGATGGAACTGCTGAATAGAGGAATAGCGCGAGAGCTTCAAGTGTCCATTCAGTATATGTGGCAGCATGTCTCAGTTACAGGCGTTGAAAGTGTTGTAGTTGAAGACATTTTCAGGAAGATAGGCATCACGGAGATGAAGCACGCTGAAGAAATTGCAGAGAGGCTGGCTTATCTTGGTGGAAAACCCACTACAAAACCCGATCCCATTTTTGTAGGTGGCAGTTTGAAGGAAATGCTTGAAAGGGACGTAAAGGCGGAAGAGGAGGCAATAGCTCTTTACAAACAGACCATCAAAGTTGCGGATGAAGAGGGTGATGTTACAACAAGAAGGCTATTCGAAGAGATTCTGGGTCATGAAGAGGAACATCATGACACGTTTACACGACTTCTAACGGAATAAGCTACAGTAGCGAAAAAGGAAAAGGAGGTAAGTAAAGACGCTTTGGCAACTGCAAGACGTGACTAGGTTAGGTTTAATTGTGGTGCGGTGAATTAAGTGAAAAGTGAACCCTATTTCAAAAAAATACTTGTGCCGGTTGATGGCTCTCATCCTTGTCTCCACGCAGAAGAGCTAGCTGCTCTAATGGCCAAAAATTTTAAGTCGAAAGTCACCGTGATTCACGTGATCTCCCACGACCTTTTACATCCGAGGTTGGGGTCACATTATCAGGTGCCTCCTTCAGTCCTCACAGAAATCAAAGATTGGTTCTTGCAAAAAGGAAGGAAGATTCTTTGGGACGCTGAAGCGTTGTTTAAAGAAGAAGGCGTAGAGGTTGATGCTAGAATTGTTGAACATGCGGACCCAGCTGAAACAGTTCTACTGGTGAGTAAAGATGAGGATTATGACTTGATAGTGATGGGTAATCGTGGAGAAACAGAAGTCGAAGTCTTCTCCTTGGGGAGCATAGCCGAGAAAATCTCCCGCCACGCTGAATGTCCTGTTCTCTTAGTTAAACAGAAGACCAGACTGTCGAAAATCCTTGTAGCCATTGACGGTTCTGAAAGTGCAGACAAAACCCTTGAACATGCTGTTCAACTGGCTAAGAAACATAAAGCGAAGGTAACGTTGCTAAATGTCGAAGACTCCAAACTGTTTGCTTTAAAACCTAAAGTGGTAAGGGAAGTTGGCGAGCGCGTTTTGTCTGATGCGGCTGCCAAAGTTAAAGGATTAAAACTAGACACGCAGATAGAATTTGGTAATCCAGCGGAAACTATAATTGAAGTTGCAGAAAAAGGGGACTATGACCTGATAGTTGTTGGAAGCAGAGGGCTAAGCAGCGTAAAACGGTTCTTCCTCGGCAGCGTGAGCGATGACGTCAGCCATCACGCAAAACGTTCTGTGTTAATAGTAAGATGAAGACGTGAGCATAAGCGAATAACAGAAAGTCGAACAAAAAACGTTAACTAGGCTTAACTTGATCAGACAACCAAATGCTAGCTTGCGCGTTTTCTAAGTGTCAGGACCTTCCAGCCTAACTTTTATTTTAAATCATGTACGATCTCTATTTGTGTAACCGGGAAAGCCTACAAGGTGGAAATATCCTCATCTTTTTCCCTTTCTTCTAAATTGGATGTTTGCCTTTAGAGGTTTCTAGAATCTTTTGCGGAGCACATTTTTATGTTGTCTAACAAAATCAATCCGTAAGATTGTGTTGGTTGAAAACAATAAATTCTCATAGGGTAATACTATAACGGTGTACCCTTTGACGATAGTTAGATTGCCGAAAATGGAAAAGAGTGAGATAGAGAAACTCATTCGAGAACAAATGCTTTGTCGAATCGCTTTCAAGGGAGATAAGTACCCATATATGGCTCCGTTTCAGTACGTTTTCATGAATGGATCTCTTTATTTTCACTTTACAGATTACGGTAAGAAAATGAGACTGCTTGAGAAGGATAGGCGGGTTTGCGTTGAGATAGAAAGCTACTTGAAAGATCTGAGCAAATACAGCTTTGTTGTCTTAAGAGGCACGTTAAAGGTTGTTACTGATCCTCAGGAAAGAGCGAAGGTTATCAAAAGGATGGCGGAAGAGGGAAAACAAAAACTTTCAAGAAACTTCCTTGTTGCTCACGGTTTCAAAAAGGAGGAAGGCTGGTCTTCGTTTAATCCAGAAAAACCCCTAGTCATAGTCAAACTCGAAGAGATAGCTGAAGAAATAGGCCTTAAATCTCCTTAGCGCCCTGTTGCAATGG
>JAOUPS010000047.1 GCA_029879735.1 Candidatus Bathyarchaeota archaeon
GGGTCTAGATTTGCCGTGGGTTCGTCTAAGAGCAAGAGCTCCGTGTCGAGCACTAATGCTCTTGCAAGGGAAACCCTCTGCTGTTCTCCTCCGGAAAGTTCTTTCGCCAAACGCCTCTCGTAACCATCTAGTTTCACCAAGCCCAAAACATCCTCAACTCTTTCGTCGACATCCTTTTTCGAAAATCCCCTCAGTTTAAGCCCGTAAACTATGTTTTTGTAGACCGTTGTATTGAAGAGGGCTGTTTTCTGAAAAACCATGGTACTTCTCTTTCTAGCCTGGCTTCTGTTTTTGTCGTCGATTTTCTCGCTATTGAAGAACACTTCTCCGCTGGTTGGTTTGTCGATGGAAGCCATTATTCTGAGCATAGTTGTCTTTCCAGAGCCGTTTGGGCCCAAAACCGTGAAAATTTCTTTTTCTTTGACCTCTAGGCTGACGTCGTCAAGAGCTGTTATTTCCCCGTAGCGTTTTGTGACGCCTTTTAGTTTGATCAGCGTTTTCATTTTATTCGTCTCTGAAGCAGATTTGTAAAGATTGTGATCGTAAAAACTATTGCCAAGAGTATGACCATCAGATGAATGCTATACTCTATCTTTCCTCTACTAACTTCCAGCGCAATGGTTGTTGTCAATACTTGTGTGAATCCCCTAATGTTTCCGCCAACGGCAAGGGCAACCCCTAATTCAGCTATGGCTCTGTTGAAGCTCGCTATGATGGCTAATACAACTCCTCCCATTGCTTCTTTAAGAACCGCAAGAGAAGTCTCTACCTCTGAGGCTCCTAGAGTCTTTGCCAAGTCTTTTATCTCTGGATCTACAGATTCCACTGCACTGGCAGTCAGGCTTATTATTATAGGAGTTATGAGAATGGCTTGACCTACTATTATGGCTTGAAGGCTGGGGAAGAGATGGAGAAAACCCAGGGTTCCTGTTCTGGAGAAGAGAAGATAGAGGATTAATCCTAGAGCTACGGTTGGCATCCCAAGCAGTGCGTTGAAAATCCCTTTTACAAGCTGTTTTCCCGGAAAGCGTTTTATTCCGATGAGAATGCCTAATGGAAGGCTCCACATAGCTGATAGTAGCGTGGCTGTTCCAGATATGTGTAAGGACCTTATGGTTATTTGGAATATTGGGTTCTGGAGGAATTCCCACACTATTCGAGCACCTGTTGCTACGTGTAGAGTTCTGGATGTTTGTCCCGGTATTCTGGAGGACATTCATACCCGTTAAAGAAGGCGTAGTTTTTTATCCATTGGACCATGGTTGGGTCTGTGTTGTGTTTTAGAAGGTCGACTGCGGGATAGAAGAGACTCTGTCCGTACACGTCTTTACCGAAGTCAGCGATTATTTCTTGTCCTTCTTCGGATATGAGGAACTTTATGAAGGTAATGGCTCCGTCAAAATTGATGCCAGAATGCTTAGTTTGATTACCTGCAATGGCATTATAGACGTTAAGCAGTTCCTCTCCTTCGGTCACTAGAGCCTCCAAGGAAATGATTCCGTCTTTGTAGTATTTGAGGTATGTTCCCATGTCTGCTAAGGTGTATGCATCAAGATTGTCGGTGACTTGCAACGTTTTTCCCATTCCAGCGCCGGCTTCTACGTACCATTTTTCGTTCCGTAGGATAGTCCAGTTGAAGCCAGCAGCGGTCCACAAACCCTTCTCCTTTGTGTGTGTTCCAGAATCGTCTCCTCTTGAAACCCATTTTGCGTCTTCGTTTCTTCCAGTTTCCACAATGTTTGACAAAGCCTGAATGGGAGACAAATCTCTGATGTTCGCAGGGTCTACTTCTGGCCCCACTATGGCAAAGAAATTGTAGGCTACGATTTTTCTGCAAACTCCGTATCCTCCTTCTAGAAACGACAATTCTTCCGATGGTGCATGTACCAAAATCATGTCCGCGTCTCCTCTCTGCGCGTGCGTTATAGCCAGACCAGTCCCCACGGATATGAAGTACACATCTATGGAGTACTTCGCTTCAAACTGATCTTCGATGGTGTCGAGGAGTTCGGTGTCGTAAAGACTGGTGGTGGTGGAGACCACGAGTTTCTCCTTTGAAGTGGCGCCTATATACAGTGTGGTTCCAGCGAATGAAACAACAGCGACGAGGACGAGGGCAGTTATCCAGATTACAACATTCCTTCGCATTGATAGGCCTCGTTATGTTTGGCTGTACCTATCGGCGAAATACCTTTATATGCATATCGGTGCTCGTTTACAACGCAAAGACGCACTCATTTACGGTTTCAGAAAACCTATCGCCGTCCACATACTACTCCGAATTATATTTGGATCATATAGCGAAAACGTATGTTGAAAACAGATTCTTGAAAGGGGCACTACACCAAAAAAGAGGGAGTCTGTGATGACCATCTCTACTGCTGGGGCTATTGAACCTTACAACATTTCCCTCTCACAGTCACGTAGAATCTGGTTTACTTCCTTCTTTACTTCTTCATCGAGCTGAGTTGGTACATGCGACGAAAGTATTTGTCTGACTTTTTCCTTTGCTCTTTCTACAACGGAACCACCTGTCGAGGGCAGGAGTGTGGGCTCTTTTTTGAGCCATATTTCTTTTTGGAAATGATCCAAAGTGTGCTTAAGCCCCAAGAAGTTTCCTCCGGGACCAACCTTGCTAATGGCATCGAAACCTAGAGTTTCTTCGTCAACTTCGAATTGACGCAGGTAAGCTTTAGCCTGTTCCCATGCCTCAACATCAAGGATCACCTGTTCCAGTGCCGCGCTTTCAGCGTTTTCTAGCGAGCCTAATCCAGCGGAAATGTCGCCTCGGCCTAACTGCAAGAGGGCGAACCTTTTGGAAGCCTCAATGAGAGATTTCCAATCATTCGGGGTCTTATCCATCCCTATCCCTGTTGTATAGCAAGGAAGCTTGTACAGTCTTGCCATCTGAGTGGCTCCCGCCGCAATGAGAGGGAATTCTGGTGCCTGATAGTTAATTTCGCCTGTCCTCATGTCTGCTGATGTTGATTCTGCACAATAGATTATTGGGGCGCCTGGGCTGGCGCACTCGAGAATGACAAGGGCTCCTAAGTTTTCAGCGTTAACTGTGGTTAATGTTCCTGCGATCGTTGCAGGAGCTGTACTACCACACAAAGCCATGGACATGGGTACAACAGGGATTCCAGCCCTAGCCAACTCGACCATGGCTTCTGACGAGCCTTCTTCGAATATAAGAGGGCTGACAGGGCAGTTCACCGAACAGAATACAGGTCTTTTTCTTAGCTTCTCTTCGTCACCGACAACGGCGGACGCTAATTTGATCTGCCATCTGGCTTGTTTCTCATTAAGAGCTCTATTCAGGATATGCTTCTCTGTGTGTTCAAATGAGACGGCTAAGCCATGAACCGTCTGAACAGGAGGCGGTAGTTCCGTAGGAGCCACAATGGAGTCGAAGAAATCAACCCCGTCAAGATAGTCACTTAGAATGGCGAAATCCCTTAAATCCGATGTTGTTGTCATTCTCTTTTCTCCAGTTTTGAAGTCTCTCATAAAACTCGCGTAGCCGCTTGTAGCAATGAAAGTGAAATCTTTTGAGGGAAGTTTGAGGTCGAATTTTGGATCTCTTCCGCACAGCACTATTTCCTTTGGCGCTTTTTTGATCGCTTCTTCTACGAGGGAGCTTGGAATTTTCACAATTGAACGATGGGAATCCACTTCTGCGCCATTTTCTGCGAGTAGGCTCTGCACCTTTTTGCTGAGAACTTTTATTCCGATTTCCTGCAGTATTCTCAAACTTGTTTCATGTATACGCGCAATCTCATCATCGGATAGCAGTACTACGTGTCCAAGTGCCAAATGAATCCCCTATAGTAGTCTCGAATTCTGATTATTACATTTATTGGGCGCGACTTTAACCATTCATTGAATTGGTATCTCGCTTCTCTGCTATAGCTTTATCACGTAACTCTTGCACGGTTAGATTAGCCTTTTCAACGTAGAAAAACATGAGTCAGCGTTATACATGAAGGAAAAGATGTAGAGAAAAGGGGTTTGCTGGGGATATCTCCAATCAATGGAGCTTCTCTTGAAAACTAGGAAATCTTTACGACTTCTAATCCATCCTTATCATAGGTTAGTAGGTTGTTGAATAGGCCTCTTATTTGAGAAACCACTTCAGCTTGGTGCGCGCTGGTGTTGAGCAGAAAGAGGCCAGTTATCTTTTCTGAAGACAACATATCCAACGCATGACGCAGAAACATGAGAGTTTTCTCGCGACCCACCGATGTTAGCAGTTCTGAGAGGATGCCGAAAACGAAACAGACATTAGCATCAGCATAGGTTTCCAGCACCTTGCTAAGAGCGTCTAGAATTAGAGGCGCGTTTTTGGCAGGTAAGAACACCTCGTTTTCAGAAGTTGATTTCGGAATGTATGTTGAAATTGATGTTAAGAAGAATTTTATTGTCGGCTGTTTGGCCAGATGTTTGTGAATGCTGCTTGTACAAGAGGTGAAGACGAAGATGGGCTCAACATTAGCCGTGCTCTCCTTCGCTAGGCTGTCGACAACCTTCTCGTAGTTAGAGACAGGGTCAAATTCCAGCAGAATCTTACGGCCAATCAGCGGTTCATGATCCAAGCCTATTGACCTCGAGAATAAATCCATGTTCTCAAAGAGGTCAATGAATCTTGCTGGCACGAGGGTTCCTTTGCCGAAGGCTTTCAAGAGTTCATTAACTTGGGTCTCCACCATGTGTTCCACGTTGATGGCAGTGATCTCCATGAGGAAAGGGTTATACACTACTCCCACTGGTTCTTTAGACTCTACCCATTCCGAAATACTTGGGTCGTTCCATCTAGGGTCTAGCCAATAGTCGGTAACATATTTCTGCCATTGCCCGTTAACAAAAGAAAAGTCTCCAAGGTCTTCGATGTCTCTTACGTGTTTGTATCCCTTCTTCTTTGCCTCCGCCCACCAATTTAGACTATCGACAGTTGCCTTTTCATAGTTTAGTTTGCCATTTGACACGAAATGTTCGGTTTGACTTTTCATGCACAGAGTGCCATCTTTTTCATGTTTTTCCACATTGATTCCATGTTCATTAAGCTTGGTTTTAACGGTTTCACTTTCTTTGTCTAGGTGAACATAATATATTGCGTCGCCGTTTTCAAGGCCCTCATGTATAAAAGCTGAAAAGACCTTCATCTTATCCGCGGCTGATGTGTACGTAACAATAACCGACTCCCCTTCCCTAAGGTTAAGAACAGGACCAGCCTTCAAAAGATTTGATGGAATAGAACGTTTCCGCCTCCGTCTTAGAGAGTTTATAATAGGTAATTTAGGCATCTTGCTATCCTTCGTTAGTTATAAATTCCTCCAATATTTGATGTTTCTGAATCTGAAGTCTATATTTTAGGGCTTAAATGATGCCTTTTTTCTCCAGTTTCTATGAGGCTTTTAATAGGCGTGTTGAGCTAATTCCGCTTTTACATAAAGGTATTTAGAAAAATGGGGGTTTGCGGGGGACGTCTTCACTATTGGACGTTATCCGCACGCAAGACTTAACTACATCTAGGAAAAAAGGAATTCAAAGATTTTAACTACCTCTGCCTCGTGATGTTTCATGCACCTATCAGCTAAAACCGGCATAGATCTCTTGCAGCAAATAGTTAATCCTTGGTATGAAGCTTTACACAAGCCCGCCGAAACGCAACAGCAAGTTCTAAAGAACTTAGTTGAAGGTTACGCAAAAACCCAGTACGGAAAAAAACACTTTGCCCTCGACGTTAAAGGAGCCGCTGACTTTCGAGCAAACTTCCCAAAGATGAACTACGAAAAACTTTGCCCATACTTTGAGCAAGTTAAGGGAGACAATCACCTCATTCTCCTACCTGAGCCACCTTTGTGCTGGGTCATGACGCGGGGCTCTACAGGCCCCGCCAAGGTTTTTCCGGTTACAAAGACGCATATTGAACAGATTTTTATCTGCGGAGCACGGGCACTTGTTAACCACGCCCTAAGAAAGGATGATTTGGAGCTTCTAACCGGAAAGATATTGAACCTTAACTTCCCGTCAACGGTGACCACAATAGACGCAGATGGGCAAAAGATAACCTGCGGATACAGTTCAGGAACATATGCAAAACTCAATCCTATGTTAAATCAAGTTAGTCTTTTGCCACGACAGGAAGAAATTGATGCTCTTGGTCCTGGAATCGCGAAGCTAGACTGGGAGAGAAGATTTGAATTGGTCTTTGAGCGAGCGCTGAATGAGCGAGTAGTTGCTGCTATGGGCGTTGCACCAGTTATTTTGTCCTTCGGCAGATATGTTAAGCGGAGACACGGAAGAAAACCTAAGGACTTATGGAGCCTTCGAGCTCTTTTCTGCACGAGTGTTCGAAAGATACAGTTCAAATATGGGCCTGTTCTTAGAAAATACTTCGGCGAAGTTCCAATAGTCGAAATGTATAGTGCCACTGAAGGTGTCTTTGCGCAGCAACTCGACGATTTGCCCTATGTTACCCCAAACTATGACAAATACTATTTCGAGGTTGAAACAAGTAAAGGTTCGAAAATGCTCCACGAACTTGAGAGAGGCGAATGGGGAAGACTCATCATCTCGTCTTGTCTGTTTCCTAGATACGACATCGGGGACATGATTGAAGCCATGGGAAAGAACTATTTCCGCGTCTTTGGAAGAGCCAAAACTCTAATTGTCCTTGAACACATGTTGTATAGACTTCTGTTCCGATGGTTTCTCTAGGGCTGAGAACTATGGGGGCTTAGGACTCCTTTTGACAGTCGTCATTGTCGCGTAAATCGCAATTACAATGATAATTATTCCAACAACTATCAAAAAGATGGGTTCTGAATAACGGGCATACCAAGGACTGATTATCCTTAGAAAAGCGTTTAAACCCGCAAATATTATGAGTAGGCCGCCTAACAGAGTGCCAATGTAAATCCATTTGTAACCATACTCTGCCTTTTCGCGTTTCTCTGCCTTCTCGGATTTTTCCCGTTTCTCATGTTTTTCCTCCTTTTCCATCTTCACTCGTGGAGGTAGAGGCCCAAGGGCTGCGCCGCACTTAGAACAAAAATTCGTTTCTTCAGTAACTTCTGCACCACATTTTGGGCAATAAGGCATACCTTTCACCTGAACTCATATAGATCATTTGATTCAATGAGTATTTAAATCACATCCCACAGTTGAAGGAATAAATGTAAGATAGGATATGCGCGTACCTGCTGAAGTTCGTTGAAAATCTGCTTTTTCTTTACACGTGTCAGCTGTTGAAGTTAGGTTTTGTTGAAGGCTTGATCTAAATCAGCGATTATGTCCTCGGGGTCTTCTATCCCCAAAGCCAACCGTATTAATTCGTCTGTTATTCCCGCCTTTTTCCTGTCCTCGGCGCTGACGTAATAGTGAGAGCATGTGACGGGCTGTGTGGCTAGCGTTTCGGCGCCTCCCAAACTCGCGGCTAGAAAACATAGTTTGAGGTTGTCCACGAACTTCATGGTTGTTTCGAAGTCTCCGTCGAGTTCAAAGCTGACGACTCCACCGAAACCTCTCATTTGCTTTCTAGCAATTGAATGTTGGGGATGGCTTGGCAATCCTGGATAGTAAACTCTCTTAACTTTGGGATGCTTCTCAAGATATCTTGCTATTTTTATTCCGTTAGAGTTGTGCCTCTCCATTCGCAATCCCAGCGTTTTTAGCCCCCGCAACAGCAACCAAGCGGCGTGGGGATCAAGGGTTCCACCCAAATGTTTGCGCATTTCTTTCAGCTTGTGCATAAAATCTTCAGGACCGCATGCAACTCCAGCGGTTACGTCGTTGTGTCCTCCTAGATATTTTGTGGCGCTGTGAACGACGATGTCGACGCCGAAGCGTAGAGGTTGCAGATTGTAGGGGGAGGCGAAGGTGCTGTCAACTACAACCGTTATTCCCCTTTTTCGGCCAAGCTTGGCAACTTTGGATACGTTGACAACTTTCAGCGTAGGGTTTGTAGGAGTCTCAGCGAAGATAACTCTCGTATTCCTTTGAACTGCTGATTTTATTTCGTCAAAGTCGGTGGCCTCAACAAAGCTTACGTCCACGCCAAACTTCGGCAAAACGTCCTTAAAGAAGGCTAGAGTCCCACCGTATAAGTCTCTGGTGGAAACAACGTGGTCGCCGGAAGAGGTTAGGGTCAACATGGTGGTGGCTATGGCTGCCATGCCTGATGAAAAAATTGTCGCATCTTCGCTGCCTTCGAGTTCTACCATCTTTCTTTCAACAGTCCTAACGGTTGGATTTCCATATCTTGTGTATGTATATCCCTCCGCTTTCTCACTCATGACGTCGATCAGTTCTTTGGTGCTGGAAAACCCGAAGACAGAGGTTTCATAGATTGGCGTGATAACTGCGCCGGTAGATGGATCTCTCTTCTCTCCGGCGTGAACAGCTCTGGTTGAAAAACCCTTACTTTTTGACACCATTTTCCTCGTTTCTCCTTTAGACATAAGAAGGGCTGGAATGAAATTTACGTTTATCCCTCAAATTCTTGTTCTGTCTTAGATCGCAGACAGAAATTTACAATATGCTCACAACGACAAGTCAAGGAAAGTGCATTAATATGCGCGCGCAAAAATGAGGTTTACAAAAACAGAAAAAGGGGATTTTGCGGGGACGCTTCCACGCTCTGTTTTTATATGCATAACGATACAAATATTAGCGAGATGCTCACCAACGAAAAACGCAAACCTTCATGCAAAGTCTGGATTGAATACGAAGGGAAACCCATCCTCGGGAAGGGTGGAGCCGAGATTCTAGAGGCTATAAAGAAGGAAAAGTCCATTTCTAAAGCCGCCAGAAAAACAGGGATGTCGTATCGATACGTGTGGAACTACGTAGCAAAGATGGAGAAAGTCTTGCGAGAACCGGTAGTTCAAACGCACAAGGGCGGGAGGGCAGGCGGGGGAGGGGCGAAATTAACCAAGCTCGGGGAGAGCCTGTTAAAGGAGTACAGGAGGGTTGAAGGCTACGTGGGTGAGGTTTTAGGTGACGAAGAACACTGGGAGGCGGTTGGATTGAAGATTAGCGCAAGAAATTGGTTGAAGGGCATTGTCAAAGAGGTGAAGAAGGGACCCGTCACCGCGAAAGTCAAGATTGAAATCGAAACGCCGGTTGTGGTGACCGCGCTCATATCCAGAGAGGCCGTTGAGGAGCTGGATATTAAACTTGGAGACAAAGTGGAAGCCGTCATCAAGGCAACCGAGGTCATGGTTGCAAAAGAGCGAGAGTAAAGGCCAACCCCAATCACCATATCCTACACCCTTAAAGAAACATCCCAATTTTAACTTTCAAGTCACAATAAACTTTAAGGGAAGTAGAGTCAAAAGGAAAACTAAAACCGCAGAACATATGACCAAAAAAAGAAAATCAGGGCGGAGCAAACAATTTGGCTACCTCTAGTATCATAAAATTTCTCGATTCAGCATCCTCTAAGTCCAGTGTCCGATACGCATTCTATCTAAGTTCTATCACTTTCTTCGCTACGATAATTTTGATCCCGCCAATTCTAGGAATAGTTCTTAAATGGAACACCATGGCAGAGACATTTACGAAACCCAGCTTGATGTCTAGGGCGACAACAGCAATCTACGCATCCTTCGCCATCGCCATCTTTGTTTCAATAATCGACGTGGTTGCTGGGTTACCAGTCGCCTGGCTTGTTGCAAGAGGGAGATCCAGATGGCTGAACGTCCTCGACACGTTTGTCGACATACCTTTCATCATACCTACTGCGACTCTTGGTTATTCTTTGCTTTTATTCTGGAACAGACCTGAAGGCATTTCTTCCCTTTTCGGAGGCAACCTTCTGTCGCCAGGCTGGCTTCTTGTTATTTTGCTCCATTTTGCATTTTCCTATCCCGTCGTGGTCAGAGTAATGGCTGGGGCGATCCTCGACTACAAACGAGAATATGAAGAAGCGGCAAGAACCTTGGGTGCCCCACCCTTCACCACAGACAGAACAGTCACGCTTCCCATCTTGAAACCGTCCTTAATAGCTTCTTTCACGCTGGCGTTTGCACGATCAATTTCTGAAACCGGAGCAACCTTGATAGTTGCGGGCGCTTTTGAAAACGGGCCAATCTTAATTAATAATCTTAAAACTGCTCAAGAACTTGGCTACGAAGGAGCTTTAGTGTTTGTTAGCTTCATTTTGATAGTCATTTCTTCTCTGATTTTTGTAACAATTAGGCTGCTGGGTCCGAGACTGAAAATGCCCATAAAGAAAGTTTGGCCAGTGACTGAGAGAAAACTAAGTGGTTCAAGAATAACAAACTTGAGAAACGCCTTATCGCTTATAGCTTTCTTCCTTCTGGTTCTCATTCCTTCGCTCTTCGTTGTCCTTCCAGCGGTCTACGCCATCATAAACGGAACACTAAACAAGGCAGTAGTGGGTGTAGGCATTTGGCAAGGATACTGGCAAAGCCTCATCTTATCATATTCTGTTGGGGTAGTCGCCACCCTATTAAATACAATAGTTGGCTTGCCAATGGCTGTTCTCATCTCAAGAAGAAGACTGGGAACAAAACTTTCATCAATTTTAGACGTTTTAGTCAATATTCCCCTGATGGTTCCTTCAATTGCTTTAGGAGTTTCTCTTAGCATTTTCTGGAGAAGCTTTGCAGTAATGCCTGAAATGGTATTGCTAATCTTAGTCCATCTTTCAATCACTTATCCCTACTTAGTTAGGTCGATGGTTGCCGCCATCGAAAGACTAAACGTGGACTTTGAAGAGGCGTCAAGAACCTTAGGGGGACGACCATTCACCGTATTCAGAACAATCGTCCTACCTTTAACTAAATATTCATTGTTTGCTGGAGCTATCATGGTTTTTACAAGAAGCGTTAGCGAAACTGGCGCCACCTTGGCAGTAACCGAGCTGAAAACTGCTCCAGTTTTACTAGTAGGATGGGTTAACGTACTTCTAGGTAAAGCAGAATCTCCGATTCCAATCACTCCGTTGGATGTTGGTCTCGGTTGCGGCATCTTAATCGCATTTTCCTTCATAATTCTGTTAATTTCGAGATTATTTGCCAGAGGAAAAGGAAGGTATTAGTATGTTTAATATATTTGTCGTACTCCCATACCTATGGTAGGCTGATGGAGGCTTTCAGATGCCAGAAGTCCGGCTGGTAAACGTTACAAAGAAGTTTGGCAAGATCGTCGCTGTCGACAATGTTAGCCTCCAAATTCGCGACAAAGAATATTTTTGTCTCCTAGGTCCGAGCGGATGCGGAAAAACCACCCTACTCAGGCTAATTGCCGGTTTAGTTGAGCCGAGCAAAGGTGAAATTTACATTGAAAATCGTCTTGTTAATTCTGTTCCTCCGGAAGATCGGGGCATCGGATTTGTTTTTCAAGAGTATGCCCTCTTTCCGCACATGAATGTTTGGGATAACGTAACCTACGGTCCACGAGTGAAGGCGCTGGGAAGTAAGGAGAGCGAAAGACTTGGACGTGAGATGTTGGAGATGGTGAGGCTTTTTGAACGTTTAGATGCTTTCCCGTCGGAATTAAGTGGAGGAATGATGCAGAGGGTTGCTCTATCTAGAGCGTTAGCCGCAGGCGCCAAGCTACTACTTTTAGACGAGCCCTTAGGCGCTTTAGACGCTAGAATCAGAAATGAACTGAGATATGAATTAAGAAAATTTGTGAAAGACCTCGAATTGACAGGTATACATGTAACTCATGACCAAGCAGAGGCTATGGCGATTTCCGACAGGATAGCTTTAATGAGGAAAGGGAAGGTATTGCAGGTTGGAACTCCGCAAGAGTTGTATATGACCCCACAACACATATTTGTAGCCCATTTCATCGGAGAATCAAACTTCTTAGAGGGCTATGTCTCAAAAATGACTAGAAAAGAATCAATCATCGAGCTTCGTGGGGGATTACTCGTTCGTACATTAGATATGAAACATAAAGAGGGAGATAAGGTAGTCATAGCCATAAGACCTGAGGTTTTAACAGTTGAGAAGGGGAAAAAAAGAAGAGTGAACTCGATTTCTGGCCATGTTGAAGGATTTCGATTTGAAGGAACGAATGTGCGATGTAAAATTCGACTTGAAAATGGAGACTTAGTGTTGGTTGTTCGCCCAGCGTTAATGACGGAATGGTTCAACGTCGGCGAAAGAGTTACGGTTAGCTTTTCGGTCGAGAAAAACTTTGTTTTTCCATATCCTGAAAGAGGTCTGAAAAGGGAGCTAACCCTTGAATGAAAAAGGGAGAGAAAGATTCTTAAAAATATACGTCGTAGGGTATAGGTGTAAACGCAACATGACTTCTAATAAGTAAAGGTGAACATGATGGAAAGATGGTTTGCCCAAAGACGGAAGTCCAAGGTTCTAGAGATGGCTGACAGACAAATGACATTAGCAATAGACACAGTAATTGAACTGGAAAAATCTATCAACGCAGCTTTGAACGGCAAGAAAGAAGAGGCAAAGACATCCTTTGAAAAGCTATCTACAATAGAACACGAAATCGACGAACTTAGAAGAACCGTTTTTGAGGAGCTAACGAGAGGCAGTCTCCCCTCAAAGGATCGGGAAGACATCATGCACCTAGTGAAAAGGCTAGACGAAATGGCGGACCATGTTAAGGATGCGGCGAGAGCTGTCGTCCTCCTCTTAGATGCGAAGGTCGTAAGAGAGATGTGGGAACAATTTGCTGAAACTTCCAAGGACCTAGTGAACTGCGCAACTACCCTTCGTGAGGCTATCGAGAAGCTGGGAACAAACCCCATAGAAGCTATGGAACTTGCAAAGAAAATCGATGAAATTGAAGGTAGAGTTGACGAAAAATATCTGAAATCTAAGGCGTTGCTGCTTAGACGCTCGGATGAGATGAACGCCGCCACAATCTACCTGCTTAAAGATTTGATTGAGGAGATGGAGCATGTGGCTGACAGCTGCGACGACACAGCTGACTACGTGAGAATCTTAACAGTCGCAAGAGAAACTGCATAAGCTCCTTCTTACAATTTGGATTTAGCCCTCGACCACGTACCTGTGCGAAACGACAAGGTTGGGAAATGAGACTTATTTCGTCGTTTCGCTGAGGAACAGGTCGTATACTTTCTGGACTCTTTCTGCGGCTGGTCCTTTGCCTTCCACTACGCCGTTTTCGGTGATTTTTATTTTGTCCATGACCCAGATGAAGCCTTTGTCTTCGTAGAGTCTGATTAGTCTTGGGAAGACTTTTTCGAGTCGTTCGGCTAGTGCTTTGAGGTTGAAGGGTTTTTCTATGGCTAGGATTTGGGTGATGACTGTGCCGTTTAGGAATGCTCTGTCTATGGTTTTTCCTTTTTGGTCTTTGGCTTCTGCTAGGCAGAGGCTTAGTGTTTCTGGGTTTATTCCTTTGAGGGTTCCTGTGTATTCTTTTCCGTTTGTTGTTGTTACTGTGACTGTTTTGTCTAGTAGGGCTGCTATTTCTGTGAAGAATTTTCTTTGGGCTGCTGACAAATTTTTTCCCTTTGGTTATTTTGTTGTGGTTGTTAAAAGACTTTTTTGTTGTTTTAGGGGTTATTTATTTTTGTAGACTCTCTATAGAGGGGAGGTCGATGGAAGAGTTGTTTTCAGGTTGCTTTCCAAGAAATGGGGTTAAAAGGAATTTGGATGGCGTATGGTTTTGTATTTTTGCGTATGGGTTTGTATGGAAAGGGTGGCGATTGACGGCGCCCTTGTTGGAAGGCTAAGGAGTGGAAATCGCGTTCAGGTCCATGTTCTGGTGAGGGGAGGTTCCAACTTGAGGTCAGCGAAGATTGTCGACTGAATTGGGGAATGCGCGAGGAGCCTGAAATCGAGCTTGACGACATTATTAGGCTTGCGGAGATCAGCGCCACCAGCGGCACACAATACATACGTCCAGACGAAGTCCGCAAGATCCTTGTCAAGTTAGGCTTTCCACTCACTGAGGCTGAACCGGAAAAACAGCCCGGACAAACTGAAGAAACATCACGCTCACGCAGTTAAAGGCAGAGAGGAGGTGAACGAACCAAAATGGGATTCCAATTCAAACTGAAACTAGCTGCAGTCTTAGCTGTTCTGCAAGGAATATCCGTTGGCGCAGCCTACATCGTCTCCCAAGGAGACATAACGATAACAGTCATTTGGATGGCGATATCCACCGGCGTAACAGCAGGACTAAGCTACTATAGCGAAAAATAGAATGCGCGCGCGGTTGCATGCATTGTGAAAGAATTTTTACTCTGCATAAGACACATTTTTCTGCGAAAAACGAAAAAGGTAATCATTTGGCACTTGTAGAAAAGCTATATTAAAAGCCCAAATGCCCAATTATGTATTAGGAAATCGATATGCCCAGAAGGAAAGCGCGGAGAAGGAAAACTAAGGGTGCGATTCCCAAATTCCTATCAAAAATCTATCGCCACATAATCCGTTGGAGAACCTTAATGGTCGCATTATACGTTTTTCCAAGTATCTTGTTACTTGATTTCCTCATTTGTTACTTTCCGCCCTGCACGTATCCAACAACCAACCTAAAAGACATAGTTAGGGTCAGATCCTTAGAGAATCAGCCCCCACTTATTAGCTCAGTCAGTTTTGTCGATGTTCCTATCAATACAAAACAAAGAATTGGCGTGACTCTGGACTCGCTAATCGAAATGGATGTCGAATATACTGAGGAAATATATCTAACGGGTTATGGTGCTCTAACTTTCATTAATACTAGTTTTCTAAGTTTTGAGGAGGTGCTTAGTCTTACAGTCCTTTTTGAAGGTCGTAGCCTTGATTACTACTGTTTTGAAAATGAAGGGCAAAAGTATTATGTAATGGAGAATTTTACCGTCATACAGAAGGAAAAGATTTACAAATTTGAAATCTTTTCCACTATCAAACCGCGAATACGCGCAAGTAAATTCATTAATACACCTTGGATTTTCAATGAGAACTATGCAAGAGTTATCTATCTCCCACTCGCTAAAATAGCTGTTCAAACTAACAAGTCATCTGACCTATGCACTATCAGCGTCAACATGGACATACCCTATAGAAGAATATTGATGGACGAAAGTGGTTGGACTGACCTTTTCGTTTGCCCTCCATATGAGTGGAAGGAATGGGTTATCGAGGCAACTTTCTTTTGGGAGGAAACAGGTCCTAAACCCGTGATCCGTGTATTACCTTCCAGATCTTTTGATTATTCCATCGAGCAGGAATCTAGAAACGAAAAAAATCTATATATTTTTTCAACTCACTTTTCGGAGGATAATATAGCCAGCAAAATCTCTTTATTACTGATTCCAAAGGTAGAGGTAATATTGATACCATTGATCTTTCTCTTATTTCCTTTGTTTTTTAATTTTTTTTACCCTAATTTCGGGCACGAAAAAAACTCTAAAATGAAAAATAACAAAAAGAAAACCTCGGAGGGCAGAACTCATATAATTAAAGCAATAAGCACACGCATATTTTGGCTATATACTGGTCCAATATTGTCGCTTGTTGGTTTATTTGTTACAGGAACACCAATACTAGTTTTCGGTTTCATAAGAGAAATCACAAATCCTTTCATGTTTTGGTTGATACTCATTTATCCAATTCTGCTTGCCTTCGTAAGTTATTTTAGTGGAAAAGATGTATGCGCATGAAAAGTATACTGGGATGATGGTAGTTTGGTTGCTTGAGGAGTTTTTCGGTTCTCCCTCTGCAAGTCAGATCTCATCAATGTATATCTCCTAAAACTAACGTTTAACTAACCGCATATTGCCTATGCGCGCGCTATTTCATTTCTTCTATTTCTTCTTTGGTTGCGCCCAGTATACGGTGCACATAACGAGTCATAACCCACCGGTGTTCACGGCTCTCCGCAACCATCCGGCCCATTTCGGCTTCCAAACGCTTATTCATCCGCTTGATTCTACGCAGGATCTGGAACCGATTTAACTTGAACTCTGGAAGCAAACGCTCCGATATTTCCGTAGTTGACCAACCTTCGCTAGTTGCAGTGGAAAGCTCCCACAAAATAGCCTGATCAACCTCGTCCCTACACACAACCATACTCAAATAATCCTTTCCCGGATCCATATACTCGCTGAGACTAGCCATTATCACGCGCGTACGCTTGTCAACACGGTCAATCTTAGCTTCTAACCGATGCAACAGCTTGATAATGTACTTGCGGCGCCCCACCTTCTCAGCTTCACTACGCCGTTCCCTATGTTTAGCACCCGTAATTGTGCCAGTTTTTGGTAGCTCTCGACCCCTAACGGCTCTTAGCTGATCCGGAGCAAAACTCCTCAAGCTTGGACAAGGTAGGATGCTCCGCACTCGGACTCGAAATGTAGTAGGCGGCAGCTAGGTTCGCCAAGATTAGCCTGCAAGAGTCTGGCAAGCCAAGAGCATCGCCGAAGATGTTGCCAGCGTTCCAGACATCTCCAGCGCCCGTAGCCCTTAAAACTGGAGCCTTAAACGCTGGTACAACGATCTCGGTTTCGGAGGTGAAAGATCCCGCGAAAGTGGTGGTGTGAAGATCAATGCGGGCGGAAAGGTTCGCTGCTAAGATTCTGGCGCACTCTTTTGCTAACTCGTCGGGCTTCAAAGTTTCCTGTAGGTGTCTCACATCTTTGCTTAGTTCGGAGGCGTAGCAAAATGCTTCGTTTTCGTTGACGCTGAAGACGTCTACAACGTCTTGCAGAAGTATCTTCTTTACAAGTTTCGGAACGTCCTCTCTCTTTGGAGTCGGATCAGACGTGTCGTAATACGTTTTTCCCTTACCTTCTTCCTTGACGTGGCGGAAAACACCCTCAGCCAGCTCGGTTCCCCAACGCCGGGTTCCTGACCAGTGGAACACGCAAACGTAGTCGGCTTCCCGCAACAGCTGAAAATCCTCATGGGTGAGGTCGTTTAAGCCAAATTCAGGTAGAGACCCGAGGTCGCTCATCATCACGTTCACCCTCTCCCCTTGGTAGGTAAGCTCAAAGGCTGTGGTAAGCGCCATGACACCGCGTGTTTTCACGTGGGAGAGGTCAACTCTAAAGGGTTCGAGATAAAACTTGAGTAAATGAAGTCCAAGCGGGCTCGTGTTGATTATGGGATAGGCTTTGGCGCCTAGGGCGGCTAGGGCGATGGCGGTGTTTGTCGCGTTTCCACCTCTCAACTCTGTCTGCTT
>JAOUPS010000048.1 GCA_029879735.1 Candidatus Bathyarchaeota archaeon
ATGCTAAAGACAGAAGACCTTTCAACATTCTTCTCCACTAGTTAAATTTTTATGAATTTCAAAAGTAACCGAGTTTTTATTTGTTGTCCTTCCGTTTATTATCGTTAAGGTATCGTACATGATGAGGAAAACTATTCTAGGTTCATGGTTTAACTTTCTTTTGGCAAATTATACACGGATTTTTGGCGACTTGCTGTTCCAGCGCGCGCGACTGGTTCCGACCATGAAGATGACTAGGACCTTTTCGCGCATTTTGGTGGGAAAAACACAAATTTGCGTACTCTATAGTCATACTGTATTGCAACTGGAAGATTGCAACATCAAAGGTGACAATGTTATCTCACAAAAACTGTTAGGAGCCGTGAAATTCGAATGGCCTGTCAAGAGAGAAAGAAGAAGAGAAAAATAGTTCTGGCTTCGGGCGTATTTGATCTGCTGCACCTCGGACATGTAAAGTATCTAGAGGAAGCAAAAAGGGCTGGTGGACGAAACGCTGAACTCATAGTAATCGTAGCCAGAGACAGCACGGTGGAAAAAAGGAAAGACAAAAAACCCATTGTATCTGAAAACCAGCGACGCGCACTCGTCGAATCTTTAAAAGTTGTCGACGAAGCCCTCTTGGGTTATGAGACGTTTGACATTGGAAAAGTTGTTGAAAGGATCAAGCCAGACGTCATCGCCGTTGGACACGACCAAGATAGCATGGAACAAACCGTAAAAAACTACGTCAAAGAAAAGGGACTAAAGATAAAGGTTGTGAAGATTGGCAAGTTTGGAGAGGACGAGCTGGACAGTTCCTCAAAGATCAAGCAAAAGATAATCGAGCATTTCAAGAGGTGAAACGATGTATCGGGGCTCAAAAAAGGTTATGCTAACTTACATAATTATTGCGTTAAACATCATTGTTTATGCTGTTACAGCCATGCTTAGCGGTGACTTCATTGAAATAGATCATTATGTTGTACGTCAATATGGGCAACACAACTCATTTGTCTTAAATGGTGGATACTGGCAGCTTTTCACAGCCATGTTTGTCCATGTCAACATGGTCCATCTTTTGGGTAACATGTTCTTCCTGCTTATTTTTGGGCTCAGGGCTGAGGAATTGTTTGCTATTCGAGAATACATTCTCGTTTACTTCTTAAGCGGGTTGGCTGGAAACTTGTTGACGCTACTCTTCGATCCTTCTATGGTTTCCGCTGGAGCTTCTGGCGCCATTTTCGGGTTGTTCGGGGCATGTACGATTTATATCAGACGGGCAATCGGCCAATCGATAATTGGTGCGTTGTTGTATTCTTTCTTTTTGTTGATGATGAGTGCGGGTAGGAACGTGAACAATCTAGCCCATCTAGGTGGCTTAGTCATCGGATTGATAATCGGCTATGCGCTTGCTACGACGCGGAAGCCGAGAGTAGTCTACGAGTACAAGTACTCTCTTTCAACATGACGTTAATTCTCATGGAAGCGTTAAAACTTCGACCTTAACTTTGTGTCCGTCCTTCAGCTTAAGCTGCTTTCTCAGAAAAACGGGAGCGATAACCTCGATCACTGAAGCGCCGTAGTGGCTTCTTAAAGCTGAGATCACAGCGCCTTTCACCTTGTTTTCTATTATCACCGGATAACATTTCACATGTCCGAAGGTACGGTTTTCATTCTTAAATCCCTCAATTTCAACCGCTGGGTAGGCTTCAAGCTCCGAACGAGTCTTGACATCATAATCTGTTGTCAGTTTCAGGTTAAGCGTGCCCGGATAAGGGTCAAAGCCTAGCTTCTCAATGAACTGTTTCCTGTACAGTTCCTTACTTATGTAATAGGCTCCTTCGCCTAATCCCATGAAAACCACGCCTTCCAGAGTCACCGAAGGAGGATAAGCGGCTTCCATCAAAAGGCGCAGATTTGAGTAGAGTTTCTTCAGCTCCGTAACACCAGAGTCTGTGATTTTAATGAGACATCCCTCAGGCGTTATGGTTCGACTAATCCAGCCCCTGTCATCCAGCTCGATCAGGTGGCGTGAAGCCGTCTGCTGCGACATGCCCAGCTTTCTTGCTAGATACTCTGTTGAAATCTTGGCTGTTCTCCGATGCGCCCCCATCTCAGCCAGCTTCAGAAGCGTGAAAAGAAGACGCCACACACGCCCTTCAGTCATTATGAAGCTCGTTTCCCCCGTTCACTTTAAAAGTGAAGCATTGCGTATTTAAGTAACTCGAAAAAGCTGAGGCTTTAGGTTTCATAAAATGCTGCATTTGCCCACACGCGTACAACAATTTTAAGGAGCGCGAGCTTTCTTATGTTGCTTTTATGAACGACATTATCACTCTGGTATATCTCAATGTTCTATTCTATTCATTGGAATACTTTTTTGGAGTTTAGTGAAATGCATAAAAGAACGAAGAAAACAGAAATCGTTGTAAGAAAAAAGAGGGAAGTATAGTTTTGTTGTTTCTTTTCTAGTCTTGAAGTTGTTGCACCCCGAAGTTTTTGACTGCCATAGCGATGTCCCGAATGCCAACCTTTCCGTCGCCCGTTAAGTCGCCGATGATTGTTATTTGTCCCTTAATTTTGATGTTGTGGTTACCTTCGGTGTAAGTAACGTTTATGAAGACTTGGTTTTCGTCCCAATCTAAGATTGAAGGTGTAAGGATGTCGTCGATGAGAACGGTGAAGGCACCGTAAAGTAACTCCTTAGGAACTATTACCTTACAGAAGGTGCCATTGCTAACTTTAGAGCTTATCTGATATCTGAGAGTTCTATTGAAGCTGAAGTCTGTTATAGAGGAGTCACTGAAAACAGCAACTGGACAACATATCTCCTTTGGCTCGCTTGTCATGTTAGGTGTTTGATATTTGACTTTCCACGCAAATTCAAATATTTTAAGCGTCGTGTTGTATCGATTCATAAGCGGATACTCGTCTTGATTATATCCATTAAGGTAGTATGGTCTGTCCCATATTCCGTCAGGTCCTGTCACGTTCTGCGGATATGTACCAGAAAACTCGTCGACACCATCGTAATCATCCCAGTAGTTTCCTCCATACGGATAACTCCAATCCCAAGCATTCTGCGACTTGACTCCACCTGAAATTTCAAAATGATTTGGTGTTGTTGTTGTTAAAAATTGTGTGTTATTGATGAAGTTGTTGTTGAAAATGGTGTTTTGCCCAGAATAATATATACGGATTCCACCAGACTCACGCTTGTCCGGGTCGAGCGCATAGTTGTCTGAAATTGTGTTGTGGCTAATATTGTTATTCACGGAATCCTTCATGTAAATCCCATAAGCTTCGTTTTTTGACAGCAGATTGCGGCTGACTTCAGAGTGACTACACTTGTTTAGCAAGATACCCTCCTTCATGTTGTACGACACAATGTTATTGCAGACATGAACGTTGTGGGAATCCACTATGTTTATAGCTGTCTCAGATGAATTAGAAACCGTGACGTTGATGATGTTGATGTTGCTACACCCAGATTGTATTTCAATGCCGTATTGAAAATTCGTTATCACGCCATTCTTGATGGTTACGTTACTTCTACCTTCAAGTACGACGACAGCATAGCCCTTTTCTGCAGTGTTGTTAATTGTATGGCTATTTAAGTCTAACTCAACGTTACTCGCATTTATGGTGAAGAGATGGTACCCAGGAAAATTTACATCCGTACACAATGTGTAGTCCTCGTATAGTACTTTTTCATTCACTATTTCGGTTACTCTGTAGGTACCGCGCTCAAAGCCGGATGGGATATCGTCGTGCGGAAAATCTTCCTGGAGTTCGCACTTCAAAAAATCAAATCCCCCTTCACCCACTTTAATGCATTTGAATTTGATTATTGCCAATATGCCGCTGCTTTCTTTCATTGTTTCCTCAAATTCTGCTATCAATGTCAAGTTAACATACAAACCTCCTTCTTCAACTTCGGTTTTGGTAAACCAGTCGCACGCGCGCGGGCCGGATTTTGCCTCTAGAAATTCTAAAAGCTCCCCGTCGTAATAGAGGACAATTTCGAACCTAAAGAGATTCTCACAATCAGTCACTGTAATGTTTATTTCGAATGTGTCGCAAATTTGTGCTGGTGTATGTGGAGGGCTCACACTAACAGTCGCTTCAGGAGAGGACAGGCTAATCAGGTTATATGTCGCAACATTTAGAAGACATGTTGATAACAGCAACCCACAGATCGTTAACACAATCTTTTTTTCCATTTTTTTCCCTTCTTTGTTCTCCTAGTATACAATTCGTAGAAGATAAAACTTGTGAAACAATCTTCCAGTAACATCTTCCAAATACTTTGTCGTTGAATTTTCAAATAAAGCTTTTGGATCAATCTCCTATTTCTACAAAGAGTTTGTTAGAATGTTTTTCCATAGTCTTTTGCTGCCGTAGATATGTCAATTATGTTAATTTCTTCGTTTAGATCCATGTCTACTATTGGGCTCCAGTTTGGATCCCCAGATTTGCAACCATAAGCCTTGGCTACTGCTGCAATGTCAACTATGTTTACGATTCCATCCTCATTGACATCGAGCTTGGGAACAAAATCATACGGGTATATCAAAGGATAGCTATCGCGCGCGAACTTTCAGACATTGGAAAGCCACAACGGAATACCATAGAACAAAGGATATTCTGTATGTGCAGAAACTTCTAGGACACAAAAGCATTCAGAACACGTTAATTTACATAGACTTGGAAAAAGCCTTATTCAACAACACAGATGACGATTTCACTGTAAGAGTAGCAACCAACAGTGGAGAAGCGTGCCAGCTTGCAGAAGTAGGATTCGAATATGTGACAGGTGAATACGATGACGGAGGCAAAATCTTCAGAAAACGCAAATAACAAATTTAGTATGGTTCAGTGAAAAGACCATAGAGTTTAAACGTGTTTAAACAATCCATACAGAATTCTTATCTTGGCCTTTTCCTGCAACTTTAATGTTCAGGCGTCGAATATGAAAGAGGCTAGGGCTTTCTCACCATGCCACATTACAGGCTTCTTCCAAATACTTGATCACCCAGCAAACTCTTTATATGCCGGTTCCCTGGGGGCTGGCGTTTCACTAAGCCGAGGAGTGGAAACCGTCGTGAAGGTGAGTGAAGCCTTGAAAAGCTCTCTACAAGTTAAGATCAATGGTTCCGCTTCAAATTCTGCAGAAGTCTCCAAACACGTTGTAGACTCCTTTCTTTCACGGTTTAAAGAAATGGAAAACTTCGAGATTATTGTCAAACATCATATTGAAGTTCCAACAGGTGCTGGATTCGGCACCAGCGGAGCTGCAGCACTAGGTTTAGCCCTAGCATTAAATGATGTGTTTGGCTTGGGCATATCTAAAATAGAGGCTGCTCAGCTTGCACACATGGCTGAAGTTGAATGTAAAACGGGACTCGGCACGGTGATCGCCGAAACTTTCGGCGGTGTAGAAATAAGAGTTAAGCCTGGAGCGCCAGGAATCGGCGAAATAAAAAATGTGCCGGTTCCGAAAGACTATGTAGTGGCTTCCCTAACCTTCGGCTCGTTGTCCACAAAAAAGTTTCTAACAGACGAGAAAATCCGAAGGCGCATAAACAATTTTGGCGGAAAACTCGTTGATGGGCTGATTGAGGAGCCGAATGTTACCAATTTCATGAAGTTTTCGCGCCAATTCGCAGAGCATGTAGGATTGATAACTGAGAGAATAAGGAGAACACTAAGTGCAGCTGATGAGACTGAGTTCATCTGCAGCATGCAGATGTTCGGAGAATCCGCATTCACTCTAGTTGAAGAAGAATACCTTGAAGAACTTCTCAAGGTTTTCCGTAATTACTGTTCAGAGGGAAGAATCATTGTCAGCGGAATCGACTTTAAAGGAGCACGACTACTTAAATGAAAAGTATCAAGATTCCGCCAGAACATCCGAGAGCAGAATCTCTTCGAATACGAGAAAGACTAATTGAACACTTCAGCGAAGGTGTAGTGGCAACTGCTGGCCTTATAGCCCACGGTCGGGGAGAAGCCTTCGACTACCTGACAGGCGAGAAAACAGCCAAAACAGCCTCAAAAGCTATAAAGGCAGCTGCATCGGCACTTTTGACAGCTGAGAGAGCAGTTGTCTCTGTTAACGGAAACACAGCAGCCTTGGTGGCCGAAGAGATAGTAGAGCTAGCCAATGTTACAAAAGCGAGAATTGAGGTCAATCTGTTCTATAGATCGCTTGAGAGAGAAATGTCAATCAAGAAGTTGCTGGAAAAGGCTGGTGCCCATGAGGTTTTGGGGGTAGGTGAGGATGCTTCTGCAAAGATTCTGGAGTTGGGAAGCGAAAGGAGACGTGTAGATCCACGGGGTATACTTTTGGCTGATGTGGTTTTGGTGCCGTTGGAGGACGGGGACAGAACAGAAGCCCTTGTTAAGATGGGCAAAACAGTGATAGCAATAGATCTAAATCCTCTTTCTCGAACAGCGCAGAAAGCGACAATCACCATAGTTGACAACGTTGTAAGGGCGATACCGAAACTCGTGGAAATAGCAAGAAAACTGAAGCAAGACGTAAAGAAGTGCCATGAAATCCTGCTTAACTTTGACAACGAAAAAAACCTAGCTGAATCCATGACCTCAATCAAAGAAAGGCTTTCAAAACTTGCTGAAGAAGGCGGTTACCTTGCCTTGGAGGATGAAAAACATGAACGTTGACAAAATCTTTGTTTTAGGCGCTGGTGCCATCGGAAGCGTCTATGGAGCTTTCCTCTCTAAAAGAAATGACGTAGCGTTGATTGGAAACAAGGCCCACGTGAAGGCCGTGATTTCGAAGGGCTTGACAATTTCCGGAGACACAAACGAAACTTTCTATCTTAGGGCTGACACCGAAATCCATGAAATACCCGAAAAAACGCTAATCATTCTAACAACAAAGGCATATGACCTGGCAAAAACCGTTGAAAAAACCAAAAACCTTCTCAAAAAAGACACGATTATTCTGATCTTGCAGAACGGGCTCGGAAACGAAGAAATCGTCAAACGTGCGGCTGGCGACGAAGCCACAATTTTAAGGGGTATAACAGCAATGGCGGCTGAATTCTTTGAACCCGGAAAAATAAGATTTTGGAACGGAGAAACAACTATTGAGCAGAATGAAGTTGCGAAGAAAATAGTGAAGATTTTCAATGGATGCATGCTAAAGACAAGGCTTTCTAACGACATCAAAAAGGAAGTATGGAACAAGGTGATTGTCAACTGCGTAGCAAACCCGTTATCCGCCATCTTCCAAGTTAAAAATTATGAAATCGTTGCCGATTCGTTGAGAACTGTTCGACACAAAATTGTCAAGGAATGCGTTGAAGTCGGAAAAGCTGAAGGAATCACCTTTCCCGAACATTTGGAGGAAAAAATTGACGAGAAAATCTCCACGTATACGAATTTTTCTTCTATGTATCAAGACATAGTGAAGGGTAAGAGAACTGAGATTGATTTTCTAAACGGAAAGGTAGTTGAGCTGGGTAGAAAACATCACATCAAAACACCGGTGAACGAGACGCTTGTATGCTTAGCGAAATTCAGGGAGGATAAAAATGGAATTCCAAGAAAGGATTAGGCGAAAAAAGGGTAAAGAAAAAATCGTAATGTTAACGGCTTACGACTATCAAGTAGCAAAAATACTTGACGAGATAAGCATAGATCTAATCCTCGTCGGCGACAGTCTAGGAATGGTCGTGCAAGGTCACAGCAACACCAAAAGTGTAACCATGATGGATATGATCTATCACGTAAAAGCTGTGGCAAGGGGAGCAAAAAACACACCAATCATAGGAGACATGCCGATGAACAGCTGCAACACTATAAAAGACGGCTTAAAAAATGCTAAAAGGTTTATAGAGGCTGGAGCTCACGGAGTTAAAATCGAAGGAAACAGACCACAAGTTGTAAGAGCTATCATGGAAGCTGGAATTCCGGTGATGGGGCATGTTGGAATGCTTCCCCAAGTAGCTGAAATTTACCGCGTGAAAGGGAAAAGGCCTGAAGAGGCTGAAGAAATCTTTCGGGATGCCTTAGATTTGGACAAGTTAGGCGTGTTTTCCATGGTGCTAGAGTGCATACCCAAGAGCCTAGCGAAAAAAATAACCGAGAACGTGAAGGCTCCAACAATCGGCATAGGAGCTGGAAAATACTGTGATGGACAAGTCTTGGTAATAAACGACATGCTGGGGTTGGATGAGCATTTCAAGCCGAAATATGTGAAGAGATACGCCACTCTGAACAAAGTGATAAAGGATGCTGTGGCCAGATTCGTGGAAGAGGTTTCCGCTGGCAAGTACCCAGACGAGGAGCACACATACCATTAGGCTTGAGGAGAATTATGAGAATGGAAAATGAAGGCTTGCCTCAGAATTTAGTTCTCGAGGAACTTGAGTCAAGGCTTAGAAATGACTTTACGTATGGTTCTGGAAGAGTCATCGGATCCATGTGTACTTGTCCACATCCTTTGGCTAGAAAAACTTACACTCTTTTTCTCGATAGAAATCTGGGTGATTCAGGGCTCTTTCCAGCAGTGGTCAAGCTAGAGGAGGAAACGGTAGGCATGCTTGGTAAGTTGCTTTCGAACCCAAAGGCTTCAGGTCACATAGTCACCGGGGGAACAGAGGCCAATACTTTGGCTTTGTGGGCTGCTAAAAAACTTTCAAAAAAGAAGAACGGTGAAGTTATCGTACCTGCTTCCGCGCATTACTCCTTTGACAAAGCTGGAGACTTATTAGGCTTGAAAATCGTTAAGGTCGGGTTGAACAGCAGATTTCAAGTTGACACAGAAGCCTTTAAGAAAAGATTAAATTCGAACACCGTAGCAATTGTTGGCATCGCTGGAACAACTGGTTTAGGCGTAGTTGACCCCATATCGGAACTCTCTGAAATTGCTGCAGAAAATGGCTTGTATCTCCACGTGGATGCAGCCTTCGGAGGATTCATTCTTCCGTTTCTGAAGGAAATGGGGTTCAGCGTTCCAGACTTTGATTTCTCGTTACGGGGAGTCTCTTCCATAACGATTGATCCACATAAGATGGGTCTGGCGCCCATCCCAGCTGGGGGAATATTGTTTCGGAATGAAAAGCTGAGAGAGACTGTTGCTTGGAACGTTTCTTATATGGCTGGAGGGGAAACCGAGCAAGCCACTCTTGTGGGGACACGTTCAGGAGCTTCAGTTATTGCCGTTTGGAGTTTACTAAAGCATTTGGGAAAAGAAGGCTACAAGAAAATCGTTACGCGATGTATGCGTTTGACATGGAAACTTGCGAAGGAAATCCGGGAGATTAATGGCCTAGACACAACCACAGAACCAACCATGAACATTGTTGGAATAAAATCCAAGGTATTCAACATTCGACAAGTAGCAAAAGAATTAAGACTTAGAAAATGGGCTGTCTCCCTCTTCCCAAACCATATTCGAATAGTCGTTATGCCGCATGTTCAAAAACAACACGTTGAAAAATTCCTATCTGATTTAAAAGATATCGCCAATAGATCAGGAGGTTGAAAAGGAGGATTATTGTTGTTTACCCATCCATCTAAGGATATTGCTGGAACGAAAGGAGAGGAATTGAAAGGTAAACATGTAGCCTTATGTATAACCGGCAGCGTAGCGGCGGTTCAATGTCCAGAAATCGCCAGAACTCTCATGCGGCACGGAGCAGAAGTTTTCGCTGTAATGTCACCAATGGCTCAAAAAATAATTCATCCATACCTTATGGAATGGGCAACTGGGAACGCTGTCGTAACGGAGCTAACAGGGAAAATTGAACACGTGGCTTTGGCCGGAGAACATCCTACAAAAGCTGATTTGGTGCTCGTTGCCCCAGCTACAGCAAACACCATAAGCAAGATCGCCTGCGGAATAGACGACACAACGGTGACGTCTGTTGTTTCAACGGCTTTCGGCTCAAACATCTCCATAATCATCGTCCCGGCCATGCACCAATCCATGTATAACCATCCCATATTAACTGGAAACATCAGGAAGCTAAACGCGTTGGGAGTCGAATTTGTCGGTCCTAGAATTGAGGAGGGGAAGGCAAAAATCGCTGAAACAAAAGATATTCTTGATGCCGTTATCCGCAGACTTGCGGTTAAACAGGATTTCTCTGGAATGAAGGTGTTAGTTACCGCAGGATCGACCTGCGAGTATATAGACCCTGTCCGTGTTATCACAAGCAGAAGTTCTGGAAGAATGGGCGTTGCAATAGTAGAAGAAGCCTTAAGTCGCGGGGCAGAGGTGACGCTGGTCTACGGGTTGGGAAAAGCGGTCCCTCCGTTGGAAGCTCTTGTGGTTTCTGTTGAAACAACGAAGCAAATGCTTGAAGCATTTGTTTCAGAGTTAGAGTCGAAGAAATATGGTTTAGTGATAGCTGTAGCTGCAGCCGCTGATTGGGCAGTCGAAAAACCGTATTCTTACAAGGTTTCAACGCATAAGCTTCGTTCGCTTGATTTGAGACTGAAGCCTACCAGAAAAATTATTGATTACGTGAAGAAGGCTAGCCCCAAGACTTTTCTTGTGGCGTTTCGTGCAGAATACAAGCTTTCGAAGAAGGATTTGATTGGGAGTGGGTATAAGAGGCTATTGGAAGCCGATGCTGAACTGATTGTTGTGAACGATGTTGGTAAGAAAGGTGTGGGATTTGGAACCGAAACGAACGAAGTTTTCATCGTAGACAAAGAGAAAAAAGTGGTTCATGTTCCCCTAGCCCCTAAACGGGAAGTTGCGAGGAAAATTCTCGATGTTGTAAATGAAAAAATCAAACCAAAATAGTCTTATAGACACCTGATACGTGCTAAACGTGAGAGCAAATGAGTAAAAAGTTCAAAATCGTGGCTGTTGGCGGCACCTTCGACGAGTTTCATAGGGGACATAGAGCCTTACTTATGAGAGCTTTTGAGGTGGGCGAGCAAGTTTTGATCGGTTTAAGCTCCGGCGGGTTCGTTAAAAAGCTAAGTAAGCCGCATGAAACAGCACCCTACGAACAGAGACTCGAAGAGCTAAAAGCCTTTCTGCGTGAACATAGCTTTTCGGAAAGAGCTAAAATCATTCCGTTAAATGACGTTTACGGAGTGACCTTGTCTTCTAAAGGTTGCCTCGAAGCCCTAGTTGTAAGCAAAGAAACCGAACCTACAGGCATCAAAATTAACGAGAAAAGAAAGGAGCTTGGACTACACCCCCTTCACATAGCGGTTATAGAAATGGTTCCTTCAGAAAATCATGTTCCAGTTTCGACCACGCGGATTCGCTATGGAGAAATCGACCGTGAAGGCCATTTATTAAAAACTTGACAAAATTAGAAGAAAACAGTTTAAACTTCTTTTCAGCTACATTTACACCGGAAGAGGTTGCTGTGCAGAGGACGGGTGTTGCTAAGCTTCCACTCCATTACGGTAAGGCGCCGAGATGGCTAGTTATCCGCATGCGCAAACTTGCCAAGGAAATCGTAACAATCATCGTGGATGAGTATGGCACGAGTGATTTCCTAAAACGGATTTCAGACCCCTTCTGGTTTCAGGCCTTAGGCTGCGTTTTAGGTTATGACTGGCACTCATCAGGCGTAACAACCGTTGTTACAGGAGTTTTAAAACAGGCTGTGGTGCCGGAGAATTACGGCATTGCAGTTTGTGGTGGTAAGGGTAAGGTTTCTCGGCAGACACCATTAGAAATTGGAAGCATCGGTGAAAAGTTTGGTTTCTCAAGCGACAGAGTCGAAGCTTTGCGTTACGCAAGCAAGATGAGTGCTAAGGTTGACAACACGGCTGTTCAAGCTGGCTACCAGCTTTATCACCACGCCTTCTTTGTGGCTGAAGACAGTAAATGGGCAGTCATCCAACAAGGTATGTGCCTACAAGACCGCACAGCTAGGCGCTATCACTGGCTCTCCGACAACGCCCAAAACTTTGTTGTTGAACCGCATGACGCCATAGTTGGCGACGTAAAACGTGAGATTGCTCTAGATATGACAGCTAAAAAAAGTGAAAGTTGCAGAAAAACTTCGGTGGACATAGCTAAAGAGCCGCCTAAAAAGATTAAGCGTATGATCTTGTCTATCAGGCCAGCTTATCAGAAGTCGTTGCGGGAATGGATGCCAAAAACTGAGGACACCGCATGGAAAGAATATCTAACTGATGTTTTATCTATGCCAAGGAACATAAACTGGAAGGCACTGCGGGAAGTTTACGAGTTCCAGCCCCACAACTATGAGGAATTGTTAGGGTTTAAGGGCATAGGTCCAGCTACCGTCAGGGGTTTAGCCTTGATCGCAGAGCTGATATACGGTGAAAAGCCAAGCTGGAAAGACCCGGTGAAGTATTCCTTTGCTTATGGAGGAAAGGATGGTGTTCCTTTTCCCGTGAACCGTAAAGCCATGGACGAGTCAATTCAGATACTTAAGCGTGCAATTCAAGAAGCCAAAGTGGGGAACAAGGAGAAGGTAAGGTCTCTGCAGAGACTCAGGCGGTTTGTCCCAGACAACATAACTCATTAGCGCGCGCTCTTTTTTGCGAACGTCCAAGATGAAACTAGGATTCTTCACGTTCACAGCCGCGATAGTTGCGGCGATTGTCTGGGTCGTTCCATTCGACAAAGGCGTCGCCATTCCCGAAACCCTTTCCGCACTTTCAGCATCAACATGATCCGTGGTTTTGGGCTTGAAGATGCTGAAAAAAGATGCACATTGAAACAATTAATGCTGCAATCTTTAAGGTTCGTGAAAACTCGTCGGATTATCATACTTCGAAATTCTTCGAAAACTGCAAACGTTTTTATCAATTACGTAGGTTATAAAAGGCATGTGAAAAAATGGCACATGAAGGCAACAACAGAAAAGCCAGTGAAGGCGGTTCAAGCATCGAAGAACTAAGCAAAAAACTTGATTTGATAATGAAGAGACTTGAAACTCTAGAAGCTTTCATAACCAGCAATCCAGAATATTCAGGACTAGCCCCGTACCTTCGCATGACCCGTATGGGTGTAGGCTTGTATGGTGAACCGTTGAAGATTGCCTCGCGACTTAAAAAGGCTGAAAAATATCTACGGAAAACGTGGATTGTTCAAGATGAAATCTCAAGGTGTATAATCCAAGCACTCGCCTTGCATGATAAACTGAACATATCTGCGATAACCAGGCAGGTTCGGAGGATGCGTGGAAAAGCGTCAAGAAGAATCATAAGAAATAGACTACAACGCTTGAAACAGGAAGGCATAGTCATACGAGCTGAAGGGTATGGAAACGCTTACCAACTCGCAGAGTGACCGTTTGGGTGGTCACTTTTTCCCATAATAAATAACAACAATGCTCAGACTCTTTATTAAAATAGGTGAGAAAAATGAATTGGAATAAAATTGGAAATAATGTTAGAAAAGCTACGGATGGCTTGTCAAGCAAAATCTTTAGAATAATGAAGCTCTCTAGATTACCATATTTAAGAATCCACAGAAGAACTGAACTGGTTGCAAACGTTTACCCATATGAGCGCAGTGAGAAAATCTTGCGGGAAATCGAGTCGAGAAAGAGCCAAGCAGCTGCGTCTGTGCGCGGATTCCAAAATCGTTAATTAGAACAAAACTAGAGTGAGTGGAGGTGAAACAGAATGAGTGAAGAGAAAGAAAAGAGAAAGGAAGAGAAAGAGGACATCGAAGAGCTGAGAGAAGTTCTAGGCGTAGTTTCAAAGGAAGTTCCAGGCTTGATAAAGGGAATAATTGCAAGCGTGTTTTCCGAAGAAGCTGGAAAGGGCATGGGCAAGGCAGCAGCAGCCTTCTACAAGGAATTGAAAGAAGCCGGTATGCCGGAGGAAACGGCTGTAAAAATGACTGAAAACTACATATCCGTATTCACAAGCCTCGGAGACATAATGAAGAAGGCTGTAGGCGGAAAAAAAGAGAGGAAGGGCGAAGAGATAGGCGAGGAAGTTTCAAGAAAAATCAAGGAGAAACTTGCGGAGAAGGGGCTGACAGAAGAGGAAGAATAGCCTCTTTCCCATTTTTGGTGAAAAAATGAAGATTTCAACCATAATAAGAGCGGGGTTACACCAGTCAAAACTGCTTTTGAATCTGTTTTTTATTTGGTTGACTTTAGGCTGGAAGGTCAGGAAGGCAAGGAAAGCCTTCGAGAAGGAACTTGTAAAAAGCGGAATGCCAAGTGAGGCTGCCAAAAAACTCGGAAAGAAGTATTCTTCAGTAAAGGACGAGGTCATGAAGCAACTTTGGGGTTCCGTTAGAAAGTCTAAACGATGAAGTCTGCGTAAACTTGAGAACAGCAAAGCGAAGAAAAAGTTGTTTCATACCCTTGTTTTTCTGCGAATCTTATCGCTTCTTCCGCTGGAAATGCTATAGCGTTTACTCCAGCCTTTATGGCTAAAACATCTGTCTTTACTCGATGTCTTCCCTTTGGTCGCATGCATCCAAGCGCTAAAGGTGTCTGAGGAAACATTAGTCTTGCAGTTGCCATGACCTTTGCTATGTCCACTGGTTTTGGAGGTTCAACCTTTTCCATTTCTGTTCCATGTATGGGCATAAAGGCTATAATGACCAAGGCCGAAGGCTGATATCTCGAAACCATTTGAAGAGCATTCAGTTCACCTTTCAATTTTCCGTAATGAAGCCCAACAATAACGTGGGGCACAAAAGGAATACCAGCTTCGTGTAGTACCCTCAAGGAATCTTCATAAGCTTTAACCGTCAAATTCAGTCTGTAAATTACCTTTATCGTTTCACCCGAGCCAATTATGTCTATCAACGCAGCATCGACTCCAGCTTTTCTGAGCTTTTCGGCTGTGTTGAAATCAACCATGCCAGTGTGAACAATTATAGTTAAGTCCAATTCGCGTTTAACCTTCTCGATTGTGTCGATGAATCTTCCTAGAGGAACAGAACCGTTCGGTAGGCATCCGCCGCTTATTAGACAGCCTAAAGCTCCTCTACGCTTAATCTGCATGCACAATTCAAGCAGTTTTTCAGGCGTAGTGGCTGAATACATGGTGTTCAAGACCTTTCCGCCGCAATGCTTGCAGTTTAATGCGCACCCCTTGCCAGTCACAGAGATCGTTGGAAAGTCTGTTGGTGAAGAACAGCAATAGCTTGTCTTGTAATACATGAAGCTTGGAGCATAGAAGTGGATTTTCTTGCCGAAAATTTTAGACCCGACCTCTTGAGCCTTTTTTAGGTGTTCTTCAAGCTCTTTTTCGCTATTTGCATCAAAAATCTTCTTTATGCAGTTCTCCACATATTTGTTTGTCAACCGTGACTCCTTCTTGTAACAAATATTAGGCTAATTCTAATTTAATGTATCTTAGAAGTGTCTGAAATGCCTGGTGAAGGAATAGTACCAGAGAAAATCCGTGTCTCCTTAGGCTCCGCCATCGTTCTTGGACTCTTGAAGGGAAAGCTTAATGCTATGCCCACAACCGCATATTTGCTAACTTATAGGAGAGGTAGGTGCACTGCAAACTGTGGTTTCTGCCCGCAGGCTAGGGGAAGCCACGGCAGAGCCGACATGCTTTCCAGGGTTTCATGGCCTGTTTTTCAAACAAGACACGTGCTTAATGGAGTAGAGAATGCTGTAAAAGATGGCCGAATAAAACGTGTTTGCCTCCAAGCTTTAAACTATCCAGAAGTTTTCCAACATCTTTTGGCGCTCGTGAATGCAATACATTCACGTCTCCGAGTCCCAATTTCAATTTCGTGTCAACCATTGAACCGTGAGAACATGCAGCGATTGGCAGACGCTGGAGCAGAAAGGATAGGCATTCCATTAGACGCAGCCACCGAGGAACTCTTTGAGAAGGTTAAGGGGCGTTCCGTTGGAGGCCCATACGTTTGGGAAGAACAGTTTAAGTTGCTAAGTGAAGCCACAGGCATTTTTGGAAAGGGTAAAGTCAGCACACATCTAATCGCTGGGTTGGGGGAAACGGAAAGGGAAATGGTTGAGATTATTCAGCGATGTGCGGATATGGGGGTTCTTCCAGCGTTGTTTGCATTCACACCAATTCCCGGAACGATCCTGGAAAACGATTCTCAACCATCAGTTCCACAGTACAGAAGTGTCCAACTTGCCAGACACCTAATCTTCCGTGGAATTGCAAGGTATGAAAACATTCGTTTCAGTGAGGAAGGCTGCGTAAGTGACTTCGGAGTTGACGAAGAGCGTTTAATGCAGATAATTCAAACGGGTGAGCCCTTCCACACTTCAGGATGCCCAAACTGCAATCGTCCATACTATAACGAGAAGCCGAGCGGTCCAATCTACAACTATCCCAGACCCCTAACAAAGAAAGAAACATTGCAAATACTACAAGAACTAAAGATACGTTAAGATTAGTAGCGTTCTCTGCAGATAAATCCTAGACCCCTCGATAGTTTTTCAGCGTTGAAACCTAATGTTAAGCTTGCCTCTCACGCATCACAAAATTTAATTTTGTTAGCTTCTTTATGATTAGGAAATCATGCGGTGAGACGATGAAGAGTTCTGTTGAGAGCTGGATTTTTCAGCCGGAATTTGAAAAAATGCCTAGGAATAAACTTGTTGAGCTGCAGGAAGAAAGGCTCAGAAAGGTTGTGAGATACTGTTACGAGAGGGTTCCTGTTTACAGAAGGAAGTTTAAGGATGCAGAAATAACCCCTGGTGACATACGAACTCTGGATGATTTGAAGAAGATACCTTTCACCGAAAAGGAGGATTTGCGGATGGCATACCCCTATGGAATGCTAGCAGCAGACCTAAGCGATGTTCTCGAGTTGCACGCAAGCTCTGGAACAACCGGACATCCAACAACTTGTGCATACACTAGAAGAGACTTGGAAGTTTGGTCAAAGGTTATGGCTAGGATATACGCTTCCGCTGGAACAGGGAAAGGCGACGTCGTGCAGAACGCATATGGATACGGCTTATTTACTGGCGGTTTAGGCTTCCATTATGGAGCATTGGAAATAGGTGCAACAGTCTTACCCATCGCCGCTGGCGAAACAGAACGACAGATAAGACTGGCAAAGGAATATGGAACGA
>JAOUPS010000049.1 GCA_029879735.1 Candidatus Bathyarchaeota archaeon
CCTGTTTTCGGGTCTCGTGTTCTTCTTAGGCTTACAAGCGAGTGGTCATAAAGTTTGTAGAGGATCTTGCGGACTGTGTTCAGCCTTATTCCTGCGTCGTTTGCTATTACATCGTCTGTTGTTTCTTTTGAATTTTTAAGAATCTCTATTAGTTTAACGGCTTCTTCTTCGCCTAAAGCTTCTGCAACCTTCGTTAATGCCGCGTCATTTATGGTTGATAACATAGCGACTCCTTTGCTGCTCAACTGTTAAACACTCGTTCCTTCATAATATATATCCGTAAGCTTAAATTTAAATCTCTTTACACGCTCTGAGTCAGAACCAACAATTTCCAACTATTTTCTTCCCCCTTTTCTGGGGAATTATTCTTGTTTTTGCTTTCTCAAAACTTTTCGTTAGTTCTCTTCCTTCGAAAAAGCGGTCTAAGAAAACGGCTAGGCTTGCACATTCTGAGTGGGGTTCATTCCCGATTGCCACGTTAAAGTCAGAAACAGCCTCTGAGAAGAATTCCCTTGGAACTTTTTGGCTTCCAACGATAACCAAGACGTCTTCTCCGCAAGCCTTAATCCTCTGCAGCACATCACTTGTTTCAATGTTTTCTCCATAGGCTGTCAGGTGGACAACCATTCCACCTTTGGCTCTCCAGTCTTTTACGGCTTTTTTCCAAGGCGTTCCCATCTCGAAAGGGAACGGTCCTCCCCAGTTCTCCACAACTTTTTCAACAGTCTCCTTGATTCTTCGGTCTTCTATGTCTGTTAGTATAAGCCCGGAGGCTCCTAACGCCCGTGCTGTTAATGCAACATGTGTTGTAAGTCTTGCGTCCCTTTGTGGTCTGTGGCCCCACCTCAAAACCATGATTCTTGGCATGCTTGTCCCCTTGCTAGGCTTTCATTATCTGCGCTTTCATGAATTTCCCATTGAATTCTTCTTCCACACGTTTTTTCACTTTTTCGGCAAACCATGGGATTGCTTCAAAAATTACATGAGCAAAGTCACCGTTGTACTTTGTTGTATGCACATCTGCACGGTTGAAGAGCCATGAGATAAAGGACATGGATTCGCTTGTCAACGGGATGGAGAATGAAGCTTGAACGTAGTTTTTCAGCATTTTCAGTATTTTTTGTTTTACCAAGTCAAAGTTAATCTTGTATAACGCTGACATGGACACTGGATTTGGGGCTCTTTGTCTTAGGCTTTCAAGTCTCTGTTGTATCTCTTTTTCTGTCAGCAAGTCAATCTTGTTTAGGGCTGTTATTATTGGGATGCCGGATGCTCCTATGCGTTCAATTGTCTCTAGGCAGCATGAAAGTTTCTTTTCAATGGTGCTTATTGGCTCGCTTACATCCACCACCAAGAGTATCAGGTCTGAATAGATGGTTTCTTCAAGGGTTGAATGAAACGCCTCTATCAAAGTCAGTGGTAGCCGATCTATAAAGCCAACAGTGTCTGTCAGCAAGAACTTTTTCTTTGAGAATTCTACAAGCCTTGTTTTCGTTGAAAGCGTTGTGAATAGGGCGTCGTCCACCGGAACTTCCTCCTCTGTGAGAGCGTTAAACAACGAGCTTTTTCCAGCGTTTGTGTATCCAGCCAAAGAAATTGACGAAAAACCTAACTCCGTTCTCCTTTGGCGATGTAGGACCCTTTTCTTCCTTATTTTCCTCAGTTTTTCACGTATAGTCTGTATCTGTCTCTTAACGGTTTCATAGTAAACATCCACCTCGTATGCTCCGAGTCCCATGAATCCCGGTTGTTCCTCCATTCTTGCCAGTCTCACTTTTTCCTTTGCATGCGTTAACTCGTATCTGAGTCTGGCCAGTTGGATTTGCAGTTTTGCTTCTTTTGTTGTGGCTCTTCTCGCGAAAATTTCGAGGATCAACTGGAAGCGGTCGATGGCTTCGACGCCTGTGGCTTTTGCTAGGTTGTAGGCTTGAACGGGTTTTAATGGATTGTCAAAGATTGTTTTTTGGGTGTCGGTTTCTTTGACGAGTTGAGCGAGTTCTTCCACTTTTCCAGCGCCTATCTGATAACGTGAGTCTGGTTCTCTAACCTGTTCTATTTTGCCTATTACCGCGTATCCTGCAGTTTCCGCTAGGCTTTTAAGTTCTTCGAGGGTTGAAGGTTCGCGGGATCGTCGGCGTTGAACTATGATTGTCTTCGTTACGTTTTCTCCTCCGCCTTCTTCTTTTTTAATTGAATTAGGTCCCCTAATGTTAGTTCACGGCTTACAGGCTTTGGAATTTTTGTTTGCGGGATTTTTTCTTCTGAGGCTGGAACAAGCAATTTGATTTTTAACGTATGCTCCAATTTTGCTGCTAGCTTGTTGTCCGGAGTCATTTTCCCCGTTTCGATTTTCTTGAGGACGGACACTTTCTCGCTTATTTTTCTACCTAACTTTTCATGTGAAAGTTCCAGTTTTTCCCTTGCCTGCCTTATTTTTACATCAAAGTTTTCTGCAAGCTCTAGGGTGCTCTCTGTAGCTCTTTGTGGTGGTGGCTTTTTGCTTTGGATTTTTGACGGCAGATGTATTGTAATCCTCGGCTTTAGCCTTGCTGTCTTGGGTTTCGCCTCTTCCCAGGCGATTGTTCCATGTTTTGCGCATTTGCCGCATACCGTTAGCCTTGCTCCTTCAATCATGACTTTGTAGGGTTTACCGTGGATTTTGCGTCCGCAGACTTCGCATCGCACTTGCTGCACCTACATTGTTTTTATTGTTTGGTTGTCTTTATAGTTGTCGAGTCATAAAGGCTTAATTGATGGTGTAATGGGTTTGGAGGATGCACTTAGGCGAATTAGAAGCGTGGCAGACTATCAATTTGGAAAAAGTGTAGGCACTAAGCTTTTTCCAGAAAACGTGGATATGGTTCGCTCTAAAAGAACCGGTCGAATTCGCTACGTTTATTTGGATGGCGAAAGGCTGGCAACCCTTCGCCCAACAGACGGCTTATTCTCCTTAAGCATCGCAGGTGCAAAACGAATTGTTGAGAACGCAGTTTCAGTTAGATGCCTCGTTACCGTTCAGGATGATGTTTCAAAGTTTATCGCTGAAGGGGGCGATGTCTTCGCAAAGCACGTTGTAAAAGCTGACAGTGACATCCGCCTAAAAGATGAAGTTGTCGTTGTTAATGAAAGCGGTGAGGTTTTGGCTGTTGGGCGTGCTGTTCTGTCGGGTGAAGAAATGGAAGTTTTCAAAAGGGGTGTCGCTGTCAAGGTTAGGCGTGGGTGTATGGAAGAAAGTTAAGTATGAGAATTGAGTAAGTGTTAGGTGAAAGGTGATTTTATGGGAAGACGCCGTGTAAACCCGAGAGAAGCTAAACGCATGATGCAACGCATGGGCCTAAGCATGGACGCAATCCCAGACGTTGAACAAGTCATCATAAAAACAAGCGGGAAAGAAATAACCATTGAAGAGCCCGAAGTGGCAATAATGGAAGTTCAAGGACAGAAAATCTTTCAGGTAGCTGGTGGCAAGATCACCGAGAAAGCAGCAGAACGCAAAACAATCATACCCGAGGAGGATGCAAGGCTTGTTGCTGACCAAACTGGCAAAAGCCTAGAGAAAGCCAGAAAAGCATTGGAAGAATGCGAGGGTGACTTAGCCAAGGCTATTCTTCTGCTTCAATCATGAACGCTTTAATATGTCGCCATAAGTCTTCTTAAGGCATAGGGACAGCATAGGACTTCTGTTTGAACGTTTTCCAAATATTCCAGGAGCTTTGCTTTAAGTAAGGTTATAGGCTTATTTAAAAGGGTAAAACTTATTAAACCCGACGTTTATATTTACCGTAAAGGCTTTTTTAAGCCTAAAAAGCCTAAAGGGGAAAAAATATGACATTAAACTGGGAAAATGACCGATATTTGAGGCGTTGGCTAGGTGAAAAGAAAGAAAGTACACGAAGACCTTACAAGACATGCTTCAAGCTTTACCTTGAATTTACGGGGATGACGCCAGAGCAACTTATAATGGAAAAATGGAACGACACGCGAAAGCCTCCCCATGAACAGACAGATGAGGCAGAACACAGAGTAGTGGCGTTTTTCAGGTGGTTGAAAAATGAATACAAAAAACCTGAAGAGTTAGCCAAGAACGGTGACAGGGAACTTTCCGAAAAATCGGCTAATGCATACGTGTGTGCTATACGTGGTTTTTACGCAGCTAATAAAGTTAAGCTTAATTTTCAAGGTTTCGAGAGAGGCTTGTTCAGTGCAGTTACGAAAAATGGAACCGTGAAAATGAATCCTGAGCAAATTGAAAAACTGGCGTATTATGCAAAGTTTATCCGAGATAAGGCTTTAATATGGCTGTTGTTTCAGTCAGGCTTAGACATCAGTGTAGCGTTAGGGTTAAACTGGAGAGATATTCGCAACGAATTTCTAAACCCTGTTATGGTCAGCGAATATCCTACTGTTCTGATCAGCGTTACAAGAGAAAAGGCTGGGCATCATCCGTATGAAACGTATATGGGCAAGACCGCTATTGAAACTTTGCGTCACTATCTGGTTGAGAGGTTTGGCGAAGATTTTGCAGAGAAGATGAGTTCGGATGAACCCTTGTTCGTCAATGCGGTTGGGATTAATGCAGGCAAGAGGCTTGACGATGAAGCTTTTCAAGAGGTTATGAGGACAATAGCTAAGAAGTGTGGCATAGTTTCAAAGCAAGATTTAGAAGAAGCAAATCGTAATCCACTTAGTCCCCGTGCCCTTAGAGCAAGTTTTCAATCACAGTTATTCAAGGTAGCGGGAAAAGACAGCAAGCTGGTGGACTATTGGGCGGGACACAAGGTAAAATACGATAAAGCCTACATTGACGCTGATAGAGAAACCTACGCAAAGTTCGCTATGCAAGTACTCGAACCCATGAAGGTTTCTCCAGAAATAGAAGGCAAAATAGCTACCCAAGACAAAAACGTCGCTTACCTGCTGAGTGAAAACAGACGAATGAAAGAACGATTAGAGACATTGCAGCAAGCTATGAAACCTTTCACAGAACTATACAATGGAATAGTTGAAGTTTTCGGCGAAGAAAGAGCAACTGAAGAACTGAAGCTGTTGTTTCTAGGCAACCTTCAAGCAGTAAAGGAACAAAGAGGAAAAGAATGGACTGAGCAAGCCTAAATCTTCCCTCTTTTTGTTGTTTTCATCGTATGCGAAGACGTGAACCTTGGAAAACTCCATTCATTCTTACTTTTGCCGAAAGTCTTTTTTAGAGCGCAACATACACTTGTTTATTGTGGAGTTAGTCCAACTTGAAGACCAAAGGTAAAAAAGCCCTCTTAGTTGGCACAAACAAGTATCACGACTCTAAGCTAAATAACTTGAAGTTTTCTGTGAATGACGTGTCCTCTATTTACGACATATTGACTGACCCGAACCGTGGAGGTTTTACTCGTGATAGTTGTTTGCTAATGACAGATAGAAGCAGAAAAACACACTTGAAACCTATAAGAAGTAACCTTATGTCTTCGATAACGTCTCTTTCTCAAACCGCGAAACCTGATGATTACATACTGTTCTTCTTCTCTGGGCACGGAATTGAAGAGAATGAGAAAAGCTATTTGTTGCCGTCAGACGCCAGAATTAACGTTTTGCGGGATACCGCAGTGTCAATTGACTGGATAAAAACAACATTACAGGCTTCAAAAGCGCATTCAAAAGTCTTAATTCTTGATGCATGTCATGCTGGTGCGATGAAGGGAAAATCAGAGTCAGGAAGAATGACTAAAGGACTGCATGACTCCCTTTTCCCAGCTACTGAAGGATTTGCTATTCTTTCATCTTGCAAGTTGCATGAAGTATCATACGAGATGCCTGAGAAGAAACATGGTGTCTTCAGCTACTTCCTCACTGAAGGACTTCAAGGTGCTGCTGATTTTGATTCTGATGGGCATATTATGGTTTCGGATGCAAGTCGCTACACTGCAGAAAAAACTATGGAATGGTCTTACAAGGAAGGTGTTCAGCAGACGCCCAATCTAGAATCCAAGGTAGTAGGTGACCTTATACTCGTTGACGTTCCCCGTTTAGAGGACAAGAAAGTCCAAGCGAAGATAGAAAAAGTTGAACAAGACTTCTCTTACCTTGTCGCACCTGTTTATTCAATTAGAATCGGAGCTTTTAGCTCACTTGGAGAGAGAGATCGAGATAGAGTAACTGCGAGAATTGTCGCTACTTTGTGCCCATACTTATGTAAATATTTTTCACTTGATGAAATAAGATACACTGAGAAAAAATATGTCTTTCCATTGGGGGATTTTAGTGAAGAGTTCCCTCTTATGAACCTCCGCTATGACTTACAAGAAATCGCAAGAGTTGAGGAGATATTAATTGAATGTGCAAGGATTATCTGCCCAGACGCTTTTGTGTATTATTTTTCATCTCCCTTTGACCTCGGCAAGATTTCAAAACTATTGAAGACAACGAAGTGGAAAACCTTAAGATATGACCCAAAAATTCTTCAAACAAAGCAAGAGTTGCATGGGCGCGGCGCGCCTTTTTTGGAGGTTGAAGGAAAACTTCCAGACCTTAAACAGAAACTTAAACTGAGGTTTGTCAAAAAAGAGGGTGAGGCACGTCTCATAATAGAAACGCCGGAAAGAGAAAAACTTGACGAAGAATCTGTAGAAATGCTGAGACCTACAAAGTTCCTCAAGCTTTTGGGGGATATCTGGAAGCAAAAATAGCTGTCATAATGTTGGTCAATTAGATGTTTCTTCTTCCAAAATAAGCTAGGAGTGTGCCCAATAGCTTTTTTAAAGCGGAAAACTACGGTTTAAAACGTAAATTAGCTTAGTAGGAGGGAGTAAATGGAAAAAGATAACGCCATAATGCCCTGTGGCGACTGTTCAGAGAAAAAGTATCCAAAGAAGGGCAAGTTTACCAGAGAAGACCTAAAAGACTGTTCCCACGTCAAGAAAGAGTTTCACGGAGAACACATTTGGGTAAGAATTACCGAAGTCCTTGACGATGGTGTAAAAGGCACAATTGACAATGACCCAGTGTTTGAAACAACACCAGACTATGGCACTGAGGTTTTCGTGAAATATTCCGAGATAGAGGATGTGTACTGATGAAGGTTGTGATGGGAAAAACTAAGCATCTCTGGGTAGTAGTCGGCGAAGAAAGTGAACGGTACGACCAAGTCATCATAGATAGAGAACATGGAGACATTAGAGTAGTAATAGGCAACAATGTAATCAAGATTAGGAAAAGACAGGGCAAGTTTCAAGACATTCTGGTGAACGACATTTTCGTACACAAAGAAGTGGACAGTCGAAAGCTTTAGTCAAAAAGGAAAATACTATGTTGTAGTATTAACAAAGCGGGGCAACTATCACTGCTCTTGCCCTCACCATATGTACAGAAGAGCTATTTGTAAGCACATACAGAAAGTGCAGTTAGGCGAAGGTGTAGAAGTTTTTGAAGAGCTTTTTGGCCCTAAAGTGAGAGAATTATTGCAAAATCCTAGCGCGCGCGCAATTATAAGATTTTCATTTGGACCGCCCTGCAAAGGAGGCATTAAATAATTCTTTAATTCTATGATAAAAACTTAACGGAAACCAGCTTAGACCTAAAATGTAAGGCGATGTTCCGTTGGTTTTAAGTTCAGCTTCATACAATATTCTGGCGGGGGTTCAATTCATAAGTGTTTGATGTCATTTCGGTGGGACATTTCGCTATAGATTCTATTTTTCTGTCAGGTAGGCGTATGCCCTTTGTTGTTTTAGGCGGTTCCGTAGCCTATTTTTCTTTTGCGGCTAGGCAGTTGGATGCAACGGTTTCCGTTGTTTCCAAGGTTGGCGACGACTTTCCTGGCGCTTACGTGTGGTGGCTTGAGCAAGAGGGCATCGATTTATCTGGGATGGTTAAAGTTGAAGATGCGCAAACTACGCGTTTCGAACTGAAATACAGTAATAACTTGTCAAACAGAAAGTTGCGACTGAAAAATGAAGCGCCACCCATCACGGTCAATGATTTGCCAAAATCTTTGAAGGCAAAAGCCATTCACATCGCTCCCGTAGCTGGCGAAGTCTCGTATAAAGTTGTCAAAAAACTGAAGAATTGTGCTGATTTGTTGTCCCTCGACCCGCAAGGACTAGTGCGAAAATTTGACGAGAAAGGGAACGTCACTCTCGGCTCCCTCAAGAACAAACGCATATTGGAACTCGTTGACATCTACAAGTCATCCTTAAACGAAATCAAGGCTGCAACCGGCCGGTCAAGGCTTGATTCGGCAATAAAAGCGGTTCACGACTATGGCGTTGAAACGGTTATTGTCACTTTAGGCATGAAGGGTGCTGTGCTTTCCGTCGAAGAAACCAGCTATAACATTCCAGCTTACAAGTCGAAAAAAATTGTTGACCCAACCGGGGCTGGAGACGTTTTTGTTGGCGGTTTTCTGGCCGAATACATCCGTGGTGAAAACTCTCTGTGGTGTGCGTGTGTTGGTTCTGCGGCTGCTTCGCTTGTTGTTGAGGCAGCTGGCCCAACATTTTTCGGCGACAAGGCAGAGATTTATCGAAGAGCACATGTGCTTTATGAAAAAGAAATTAAGCAATGATGCGTATTGTAATGCGTAAACCAACCAAAGAGTTGAAAGAGGCGTTTGATCTTGGGGCGTGTCGCCAAAGGCGTGAAATGCAGCGTTTCCGGTTGCGGTAAAGAGACCATACGCTCACTTTCAGCGGCAAAGGTTAAGTCGGCTGGCCTAAACGTCAGCGGCAGCGAAAGACGTGCTTATTTATGCAAGGCACATTATAAAGAATATAAGAAAAGGACAAAAAAAGAGAAAAAAGTTGAACAATGGCGATATAAAGCTGTATAAGGGCTGAAGAGCGAGGCGATTTCATGCGAATATTGCAGTTGCACTCAAACTTCATCGAGTATAAACCCATTCAGAAAGAGATAGCCATGGCTGAGGAAGCCGAAAAAAAGGAAAAGAGACTGGAAGAAATCGTTGTTCTGTTCACTGCGGTTGAAGAAGGCGACAACGAGGAGGTAGCCAAAAAAGCCGTAGATGAAGTCCAAACCTTCCTTGAAAAGCTGAAGGTAAACCGAATTTTAATCTATCCATACGCACACCTAAGCAGCGACTTGGCAAAACCCGCGGAAGCGCTTAAAGTAGTCAAGGCGATGGAAGTCTACGCGAAAGAGAAAGGCTTAGAAACGTATCGTGCGCCATTCGGCTGGAACAAACAGTTCACAATTTCGATAAAAGGGCATCCGCTTGCAGAACAATCACGCGTCATACTGCCATCCGAAGCAGAAGAGAGGAAAGAAGAAAAGGTCTCCGAGGCGGTGAAAGCCGAAGAGAAAATGAAATCTTTCTGGTATATCCTTCAGCCGAACGGCAAAATGGCGCCAGTTAAGGAGTGTGACTTCCAAGGACGTGAAAATCTGGAGAGATTTGCGAGATACGAAATCTCAAAGGTTAGGGCAAGCCAGCAGATGCCCCCTCATGTTCTGTTGATGAAAAGACTGGAAATAGCTGATTATGAGCCTGGAAGCGACCCTGGAAACATCCGCTGGTATCCAAAAGGTCGGCTAGTCAAGTCTCTACTTGAGCGGTTCGTCGATGCGAAAATGGCAGATTATGGAGCGATGGAAGTTGAAACTCCAGTCATGTATGATTTTCAACACCCAAGCCTAGCAGACTACGTAAGCCGTTTTCCAGCAAGGCAATATCTGCTGAAATCAGAGGATAAAGAGCTGTTTCTGCGGTTTGCAGCATGTTTCGGACAGTTTTTAATAGTTCATGACACTCAGTTCTCCTACAAGCACATGCCGCTAAAAGTCTACGAATTAGCACGCTACAGTTTCAGACGGGAACAGAGAGGCGAGGTTGTCGGTTTAAGACGACTGCGAGCATTCACAATGCCAGACTGCCACGCCTTCTGCACAGACCTCGAACAAGTCAAAAAAGAATTCATAATAAGATTCAAACTGTGCATGCAAATCCTAGAGGAAATAGGCTTATCTAAAGACGACTATGAAGCGGCAATACGCTTCACAAAAGATTTCTACGAAGAAAACAAAGATTTCATCACATCTTTGGCTGAAGTCTTTGGCAGACCAGTCCTAGTTGAAATGTGGAAGGAACGGTTTTTCTATTTCATACTGAAATGGGACTTCAACCTTGTAGACAACCAAGATAAAGCTGCGGCTCTATCAACAGACCAAATCGATGTTGAAAACGCAAAAAGATACGACATAGCATATGTTGACGAGAAAGGTGAGAAACACCATCCGTTAATTCTTCACTGCTCCCCAAGCGGGGCAATTGAGAGATGCGTCTACGCGCTGTTGGAAAAAGCCTACAAGGAACAGCAAGACGGCAAACCGCCAATGCTTCCGTTATGGCTTTCACCAACTCAAGTACGTATAATTCCGATGTCAGACAAGTACCTTGAGCATTCTGAAAAACTGGCGGGTACTATAGAGGCGCGATGCATACGCGTGGATATTGACGACCGAACATTAACCTTGCAGAAGAGGGTCAGAGAAGCGGAAATGGAGTGGGTTCCTTACATAATTGTCGTGGGGCAAAAAGAGATAGAATCTGATGTGCTCCCAGTTAGGGATAGAAAAGTCGGAAAGATACTCAAAATGAAACTTGAGGAACTGACAAGTGAGATTAAAGAAGTAGTAAAGGGCAAGCCTTTCAAGCCGCTGCCCCTGCCGAAACACCTATCAAAAAGACCACAATTCTACGGTTAACAATGCTAGAAGCAGCCAGATTCTTACAAAAAACATATCTAACCTTAATTTATTAGACTAAACTCCCCAGTTTGGAGGACAAAACTGTTGGAAAGAGAATTACTCGTCTACATAGACGGGGAATACCGCCCAAAATCACGAGCAAAAGTTTCAGTCTACGACCATGGACTTTTGTATGGCGACGGTGTCTTTGAAGGGATCCGTGCGTATGACGGCGTCGTCTTTAGACTGAAAGAACACATAGATAGACTATACCGTTCAGCAAGTGTAATCATGCTTAGCATTCCGCTAACAAAAGAGGAAATGATAAACGCTGTTTTAGAGACTTTGCGGAAAAACCATTTGCGAGACGCGTACATACGGCTCCTTGTCACAAGAGGTGTCGGCGACTTAGGGCTTGACCCGAGAAAATGCAAGAAACCAACAGTGATAATCATAACCGACGTAATAAGATTGCATTCGGGCGAAGCTAAAGAGAACGGAATAAGGACCATGCTCGTCTGGGTGAAAAGAGACCCTGTTGATGCAACATCTCATGAAGTAAAATCCCTAAACTACATGAACAGCATACTCGCCAAGATTGAAGCAAACATCGCTGATCTCGATGAGGCCATATGCCTCGACAAAAACGGTCATATAAGCGAAGGAGTTGCCGAGAACGTTTTCATAGTGCAAAAAGGAAAAATCATAACTCCTCCAACCTCAACGGGCGCCTTAGTTGGGATAACAAGAGATGTTGCTATGAAATTAGCTGAAAAACTCGGGTACAAAGCGGTTGAAAGCAACATTACACCAACAGACTTGTTCACAGCGGATGAAGCCTTCTTCACGGGCACAGCGGCAGAGATCGTCCCGATAGTGGAAGTTAACAAGCGTGTGATAGGCAACGGCGACCCGGGACCAATAACACGACGTTTAATGCAAGAATTTGAAAAAGTCGTCCGAGACCCAAAAGAAGGAGCACCGATTTACCAGTAAACATTTGCGGAAATCCAATCTCTCATCCTTAAGATTAAGCTTAATCCGTGGCTTTTTGCAAAGAAAACTTGATTTGATGAGGTTACGGTTAGTCAAGGTTGACGGCTGTCTAGTCTTTCATGGTTCAGCGATTTTCTATGAGAAGTTTCAGTTATGTTTGTGGAATCGAATATGGGAGTATCGAAAGTATTTAATACAATTCCATGTATACATAAAGGATTGTGCTATATGGAGGAAGAATGATGCCAAATGGAAATAGAACGATTGATTGGATTCTGGCGATTTTGCTTATCATTGTTATTATCGTATCTGGTGTAGTCGTCTACTACTCGTCAGCTATTGTAGGCAAACTGGATGAAATAGCCACAGATCAAAATCAGAACTACGCGGATCTATTAGCGGCAATTACTACCCTTGACGCGACATCCACGGCTCGATTGGAAGCAATCTTAGACGCACTCGCCCAGCTTAATATATCCTTGCCTTTGACGGTTGTAGGTTCAGCAAGTCCAGTCTCTGGAGCTATACCTCTAACCGTATCCTTCAAGGCAGTGCCAATTGGAGGCACCCCAACGTACATTTATGAATGGGACTTCGGCGACGAAACACCCACAATCGGCGAACGAAATCCGACCCACGAATATGCCACAGAAGGAACATACACAGCCACCGTGACCGTCACCGACAGTGAACAAGCAACCGCTTCAGACAGCATAACGATAAAGGCGCTCGAGCGCGAGATGGTTGAGGTAGTCTTTGCTTTCAATCCAGCTCTGGAAGAAGCGATATACGCTATTGAAGACTTGGTTGAGGAAGAATATCCATACATCGATTTTGTTTGGAGGGCGATGCCGTGGTCTACTGATGCTCAGCATGACAGCTACGTTGTATGGTTGACAGCACAAGACCCCAAGCCCGACATAATAGCCATCGACGTCATCTGGCCAGGAGAATTCGCCGCAGCTGGATGGATAGAGCCTCTCGACGATTACCTCACTTCAGAGATGAGGGACACGTTTATACCATCGACCCTTGACTCATTCACGTTTAATGGACAGCTGTGGGCTGTACCGTTGTTTGTTGGCACTCCAGGGCTCTACTATAGAACCGATATCTTGACAGACTTTGGCTTTGATCCACCAGAGACGTATGACGAACTCGTAACTCAGGCCCAAACGATATTGGCCGACCCTGCTTATGCGGATATGTACGGCTTCACTTGGCAAGGGGCCAAATACGAGGGGCTCATCTGTTCTTGGCTTGAATTTCATACCGGCTTTGGAGCCGAAGTGTTCGATGAAAATTGGAATGTAGTGGTAAACTCAACGGAGGGTGTCGCAGCGCTGCAGTTCATGGTGGATCTTATCTACACGGAGATGATTTCGCCAGAGGCCACTACAACGTGGATGGAAGAAGACGCAAGAGTGACGTTTACTGAAGGAAATGCTATATTCCATAGAAACTGGCCCTACGTACCAGCTATAGCTGAAAAGGATCCGCCTGATTCGCAAATTAAGGGCAAATGGGGCTTGGTTCCAAATCCACATGCGCTAGGCTACGAGTCGGCAGCGACTTTGGGTGGATGGGCGCTTGCCATGAACACTTATTCTGAGAACAAGGAAGATGTGTGGAAGGTCATCGAGTTGATTGCAAGTTACGATGGGATGAAGGAATTCACGATAAGATATGGGGAGGCTCCACCGCTTGAGGCACTATACGAAGACGCAGACATCTTGGCAAAGTTTCCACACATGGCTCTCCTAAGAGACATAATAGACGGTGCCACGCCCAGACCGATGCATGCACAGTACCCCGAAATATCAGATATCCTACAAGAAGAGCTTCACGCGGCTCTCACAAGGCTCAAGACGCCAAAAGAAGCTTTAGACGACGCTGCTAGTAGACTTGAAGCCCTGTTAGCAGGTTAAGACCACCCTTATAAGGAGGGCATCCTTATAAGGGAAGCACCCTTATTTTTTCTTAGAGACGTGGGAAAATGAAGATTAAGCTAACGGAGGCTAGGTATGCCTACCTATTCCTTATTCCGACGTTTCTGGTGATAATTATCTTCGCATTTTTTCCAATAACATCGACATTCTGGTGGAGTGTTCACGAACTAAAAGACAAGATTCTGTGGACAGGAATGCCATTTGTCGGTTTCGAAAACTATGCTTGGGCATTTACAAACTCTCAAGTTTGGGGAAGCCTAGGCTACACGCTGTATTTTGTCGCTTTATCGGTCACCTTAGAGTTTTGGATTGGAATAGGCATGGCACTTGCAATGTTCCACACTTTCAAGCTCAAGGGAGTTTTACGAGCAATTGTAATAGTTCCATGGGCAGTGCCAGCTATAATTCAAGCCTCTATGTGGAGGTGGATGTTCCATCCAAATGTCGGGATTATCAGCGATATTTTGGTAAAACTAGGCGTAATTTCTGCACCATTGAACTTTCTAGGAGCTTCTTTGTTGGCAATGCACAGCGTAATTCTAGCCGATGTCTGGAAGACCTCGTCTTTCATGGCAATATTACTATTTGCAGGACTCGCTGCCATACCCCAAGATATCTACGATTCTGCAAAAGTCGACGGGGCACGCGGATGGTTCCGTTTCAGACACATAACGCTCCCAATGATGTTACCGATAATTTTGGTGGCTCTCCTGTTCAGGACAATGGATGCCTTCAGGGTCTTTGACCTGGTATATGGTCTTACTGGAGGCGGACCAGGCACGACGACTGAAGTTTTAAGCACGTTCTCCTACAAATATTACTTTAGTTATCACAATTTCGGCAAGGGATCAGCACTAGCGATAGTAACTTTTCTTATTCTCGTAGCGATCTCCCTTTTCTACATCAGAAGCCTACAGAAACGTCTAAAATTCAAGTGAGGTGATGGATATGGTGAGCTTGAGTTACAGACAGAAGCGTTTGTTGAGCCAAACCATAATGTATGCTGTTGCAGCAATTATCATGATTTACTGTCTTTTCCCTATCGCATGGATCTTTATAACATCGATAAAACCGCCTGGTGCTGAGTTCCATATTCCCATCGAATACATACCATCAAAAGTTTCACTAGACAATTATATAGAGATATTTGTGGAGCACAAATTCCACTATTATCTGCTAAACAGCCTTGTCGTAGCTTCTGCCACCACGATTCTTGTACTGGCGATAGGCTCCCTGTCCGCATACGCTATTGCCCGACTAAGGTTTAAGTTCAGAATATCGTCTCTCTTAACGATTCTAGTCGTTGGCATGATGCCTAGTATAGTGATGATTCTTCCCATTTTCTTGATCATAAGAGAACTGGGACTTATGAATACGTGGCTAGGCCTCATCATTACCCATGCAGTTTTTTCTTTGCCCATAACCGTGTGGTTGTTGGCTAGCTACTTTGCCGAGTTGCCATTTGATTTGGAAGATGCTGCTAAGATAGACGGTTATACTCCCTCCAGTATATACAGAAAGATAATCATGCCCCTTTCGGTGCCTGGGCTATTCTCCGCTGGAATTCTTGCTTTTATAGCCTCTTGGGGTGAGTTTATGTTTGCACTCACACTAACCCATACAATACAGGCGCGAACAGCACTGGTTCTCATCACCACACTTCCTGGCGCCTATCACTTGAAATGGGGAATGATAAATGCAGGAGTCATTCTAACTTTGATTCCAATAATTGTGATCGTGTTGGTTTTCCAGAAATGGGTTATGCGAGGGTTGACAGCTGGAGCAGTTAAATACTAAACGATAAAAATAGAAAAGGTGAGGCTCCATGGTTGAGGTTAGGCTCGAAAAAGTGACTAAAACGTTCGGGAAGGTAATCGCTGTCGATAACGCGTCTTTAACGTTTGAAGACAAAAAATTAACCACGGTCGTAGGGCCTTCTGGATGTGGTAAAACCACTTTGCTGAGAATGGTTGCTGGTTTGGAGACGCCAACTCAAGGCAGCGTCTATATCGGAGATAAGTTGGTTAACGAAGTTCCTCCGTGGGACCGCAACGTTGCTATGGTTTTCCAGAGTTATGCGTTGTACCCCCACATGAGTGTTTTTAACAATATCGCGTTTCCACTCAAGGCTAGAAAGCGTCCGAGAGAAGAAATAAAGAAACGGGTAACGGACACAGCTGAACTACTTGAAGTGTCTGAGCTGTTGGATCGAAAGCCTCGCGAATTGTCTGGGGGCCAAATGCAGAGGATAGCGCTTGGAAGGGCGATCGTAAGGCAGCCAGACGTGTTCCTAATGGACGAACCTCTCTCTAACCTAGACGCCAAGTTGAGGGTATACATGAGGGCTGAAATAAAGAAACTGCAAAGACTTTTGGGCGTCACGACAATATATGTCACTCATGACCAAGCAGAAGCGATGACGATTGGCGATACTCTTGTTGTCATGAATGACGGAAAAATTTGTTGCATAGGACATCCAGATAGCGTGTATTCTAAACCAAAAGACACGTTTGTTGCAACATTCATCGGAAGCCCTGCAATGAATCTTCTAGAAGGTAATTTAGAAAGTGATAAAGGTCTCTTCGTTACGGAATCCTTGAAATATAAGCTTCCAAATAGCATGACAAGAGTAACAAAAGAAAAGGGTGCCTCCAAATTAATACTTGGTATCCGACCAGAAGACATTATAGTAGAAAACTTCAAAGCAAACGGTTTCGTTAAGACAGAGGTTTACATGATAGAGCAACTGGGCAGAGAACTACTACTGAGCCTAAAAATCGGGCAGCACATCATTAAGGCAATCGCCCCCACCGACATCAAGTTGGAAATAGGGGGAGTTGCATGGATGAAATTTGATGAGACAAAGCTGCACGTTTTTGACGGAAAAACTGATGGGCTCATCGTATAGGGCAGAAGGCTGGCAGAAGTCTTCGCCGAATCCTTGGAATATATCGCGTGCATGAATTTACTAAGACGTTAGCAGGACGATAGAGACCCTGGCCTTTTCTTATTCAAAATCCTAGATCAAATCTAATTCTTTGCTAGCTATTACAAACATTGAGTGACTCCAGCAAAGGGGGCTCACCGAAACCTGGACGTCGTTCTCAAAGATTTGTTCGGGAATAAACCTGTTAACTCTGTCCAGCACCCAGTTGTAGTATTGAAAGGCCTTCTCTCTGTTGTTTAGTCTAGCATAGTAGGTGCTCATCCAGAAGTTGAGTAGCGGCCACGCGCCAGAGCCTTTCTTTCTGTACGTTGTCTCATACACCCAACCATCATAGTCGTCATGTTCGTATCTATGGACTCCACCATTTTTCACATTTCTTTTTTCTATTTGTTCAACAGTGGCGACAACCCTG
>JAOUPS010000050.1 GCA_029879735.1 Candidatus Bathyarchaeota archaeon
AAATAGTCTCTATTTTCGAATTTGCCTTGCAATACCTTTCGCGATTCTGTTCGAACAAAATCTTCGAAGGATGTTTGCGTGTCTTTAACTCGGAACTGAAAGAGCTCTTCCAATTCTTTTATGGAATATTGTTTCACCGTACTTTTTGAATTCTGAGTTAAAGTCTTCAATACTTCATGGACCTTTCGACAATTCTCAGCTCTGTAAGTTATTGGGTCAATGTCAGAACTGGGGGTGTGTAATTTAACAAGAAGCGAGCCTGATATCCCAATTTTGCTCCACGGCACGTTTGTGTAACCTTTCATAATTTCAAGGAACTTCAGAGCGTCTGTTTCCAACTCATCTAATTCTTTGCTTCTTCTGAGTTCTCTTAGACGGGTTGTAGGATTATGGTAGTGTTTCACGTTTTCCAATGGCACTTCGCAAAGTTTTTCATCAAAGACACGGTCATAAACAAGGTAATGCGGAGAATTTTGCTCAAGAAACTTTAAACGTTCAGAAATGCTGTATACTTTTTTGTAAGTGATACCTTGACTTCTGCGGTTGCCGCAAGAGTCAGGAATGAAACGGGGAAAAGCAACAACCTTGCTAGGAGGATGAACTAAACCCTTAACGTCGAACAGTATTCCGTTTGAATCTCTGAGGATGTCTCCTTCTCTTGTTTTCATCAGTTACCTTCTTTTGCTTTAGATTCTAAAGAATCTATTGCAGGTGTTTTTATGTTAGCTCTGTTTAGTGCCAGAAGTACTGCTGTGCCGATGATTGCTCCAGCGAGACTATTTAAAGAGTCAGCGATTGCGTAATAAACTGTCATTGGCGCCCAATATGGATACATCTCCGAAATGCCCCAACCTAAAACCCACACAGCGTTGTTGTTGCTGGCTGCAACCTCTCCGCCTATTCGTGCGGTCCATGCAAGACACCACAAGGCTATTGCCAATTTTGCTGGATTATTTCTGGTGGTTATGGCGTCTATGATCCACTTTCTGACAGGAGGTACAACGATAAATACGACAATGGGAATGTATTGCCATGTTATGATGGGCATTGCCTGATACAGTGCAAATGGGTGGGTAAACCATATCGCAATTTGCGCCGCAAAGACTAATGCTGCTTCTTTCCATCTGTTGAATAGTACGAGTCCACCCATCAAAGCGGACAAGGTTGGTCCTAGAAAAGTGAGTAATCCCATGTTAGTTGCTGGATTTACGTATGGAACGAGCCATCCGAAAATAAAGCCTGAAAGTGTACCCAAGAATGGGCCAAGCAATGGAGCAGTCAACGATGAGAATATGATGCCTGATAATGTTATAACTGCGGGAGTTCCCCAAATGGGATAAGCTGGTACTAACGAAAGTGCCAGCATTAGAGCCGTCCACACACCGGCCAAGGCTATGAATACTGTATTAGTAACATATTTCTGAGCCAATGCTAATCAACTCATTCAATGTCATATTTTGCATTGCTGTGTAGTTTTTTACACAACATTAATAAAACTTTCTACGATAACATCTATGCGTGTGAAAGCTCTTGCAAATACATCATTTTGAGAAGGCGAAGCACATTTCCAATTGTTTAGAAATGGCTATCCTTTTTGAGGTCAGTGCCGATAAACCTGGTAATGTAAATCTGATAGTCGGTTTCGAAGGTACGCGTTACCAGCATTTTCTTGCTTCCGCTGTTGCTGCAGCGCCCTCTTTTGAATGGGCGGCGGAGCGTGGGCTTGCGGTTTCTCGGCGAGAAATTCACATTAACGATGTCGGGCTTGGGCAGATCATAAAGGATTGTGTAGCGAATATTAATGCTTGGCAGCAAGGTGGTAATACATTACTTGGTACCATAATCTTGCTTTTACCTATTGCAGTCGCAGCAGGGGTAACCCCAACAAAAGAAGGATACATCTTCGAAATTCCGAAACTAAGAAAAAATTTGAAACTTGTCGTGGAATCAACCACACCGGAAGATGCCGTCAAGGTTTTTGAAGCGATAAAAATCGCCAACCCCAGCGGGCTCGGTAAGGCTCCAGAACTCGACATTGACGATCCAGAGTCCGTGAATAGAATAGTTAAGAAGAATATTTCACTCTATCAAGTCTTCAGAATAGCTTCAAGTTATGATAATGTGTGTTATGAATGGGTCAACGACTATCCAATAACCTTCGACGTTGCTTATCCATGTTTAATGGAGCAGATTAGGATAACTAAAGACTTGAACGTGGCAATAATTCACACGTTCCTTAAGGCTCTAGCTGAATATCCAGATACTTTCATAGCCAGAAAGACTGGCATTGAAAAAGCACGCGAAGTTTCTTCCGAGGCGAAGGAAGTTTTGGAGCTTGGCGGGCTTGAAACTTCAAGGGGGAAGCAAAGGCTTCGCGAATTTGACCTGAAACTTAGAAAGTCGGGTAATCTTTTGAATCCTGGAACAACGGCAGACATAATTGCGGCGGCTCTGGCCTTGACTATTCTTGGCGGATATAGACCATAGTTTGAAGACTTTTATTCTTTTTCAACCCATCTCTTGTATAGAAGAATCCCAACCGCGTAAAGGATGAGTGCTGAAACGACAAGTGTTGCTATCGGCTGGAGTATGTCGGTTAACGCTGCGTTTTGAAGCATTATGCTTCTTATGGCTTGGACCGCGTAGGTCATTGGTATAATGTTGCCGATTTGTTGAATGTATGTGGGGAGAAATTCTTGTGGGAAGTACATGCCTATGAAGAACTGGAGTACTACGCCTATTGTTGTGGCTGCGCTTGATGCTGCTTGAGGGGATCTGCCGATGCATGATATTAGTAGGCCTACGGCTATGCCGTTCATTGAGCCTAGAAACATTATTGGTATCATCAGTGGGACGTTCCAGTTTACTTTTGGTGTGAGTACAAGCACGGCGAGAACTGCTATTATTAGGATTGATATGGCTGTTTGAAACAGAGCGGCTAGTGTTTTTCCGAAGAGCACGTTTAGTGGGCGGACTGGTGAGGCTCTGATTTTTTTGAGTGTGCCTTTGTGCTTTTCGTATACGATTGCGCCTGTGGCTGCGACCATGCTTGAGAACAGAAAGGGGTAACACAGCATGCCTGGAACGATGTGTTCTTTGTAGCCTATTTCTTCGCGCATCAGCGATGTTTCTTCGATTACTGAGATTGGTTCTGTGTAGTTTCCGATTTCTTTGTAGAATTCTGAGAAGAGGGTTTTGATTGTGCCTTCGACCGTCTGTGTCACTTGTGGGTCGGTTTTGTCGATTGCTAGCAGCGCGTACGTGTTTTTTCCGGTTGTTAGGTTTAGTGAGAAATTTTTGGGAATCGTGATTACGGCTCGTACGTCGGTTGCGTTCAGTGCTTCTAGGGCTTGGGTTTTGTTCTTGAAGATTTCCACGTTGAAGATTGTGGTGTCGTTGAACGCTGAAATTATGTTCGAGGTTAATGGCGTGTTGTCTGAGTCTACTATTCCTATGTTTGCGGTGAAGGGGACTTCTCTTCCAAAAATCGCGGTGAAAAGCAGGAGTATTATCACCGGGAATGCTATGGTCCAGAAGACTGTTTCTTTTTCTCTGAAAAACGTCTTGATGTCTTTTATGGCTATTCCTATTATTGGGTTGATTTCTACTCCTCCGTTAGTCTTCTTCCTGTTAATTTTATGAAAACATCTTCCAAAGTTGGTTCAACAACTTCTATCTTCTCGGTTAAGACACCATGTGAAATAAGCTTGTTTGAGACCTCCGGTACGATTCTCCAAGGGTTCTTGACAAAAACTTGAATTTCATCATCTCTCATTATGCATTTGTACTCTTTAAGGAGTGATACCGCTTTTTTTGGAGCTTCCTTTGTTTTTATGCGTATTGAGGTTTCTCCGCCCAATGTCTCCTTCAAAATGTCGGGCTTGTCAAGGGCGACGATCTTTCCTTTGTCCATTATTGCAACTCTGTCGCAGAGTTCGTCAGCCTCAAACATGTCGTGGGTTGAAATGAGCACGGTCTTTTCATAGTTTTTAAGATCTTGGATCAGTTCCCAGAATTCTCTTTTGACATTTGGGTCGAAGCCGACGGTGGGTTCGTCTAAAATCACTACAGGCGGGTCATGAACAATGGAGACTGCAAGGTTTGCACGCCTTTTCATTCCGCCTGATAGTTCCTTGACCTTCCTGTTAAGAAACTCTCCGACACCTAAGAATTTTGAAGAAAACTCAACTCTTTCCTTGAACTTTTTGGAATCAAGCGAATAAAGGGAAGCGGCGAAAGCAAAATTTTCCCGCACACTTAACAGGTCGTAAAGCAGAGTTTCTTGAGGGCAGAATCCAATCGAACCGCGAACTTTCCGGGAATCCTTAATCAAGTCAAACGCGAGAACGGTTGCATTTCCTTCATCGAACCTTCTTAAGCAGCATAGTATCTCCATCAAAGTTGTTTTTCCAGCACCGTTAGGACCCAAAAGTCCGAAGATTTCACCTTCCTTGACACTGAATGAAACTCCGTCAAGGGCTGTGACTTCGCCGTAATGTTTCACCAAGCCCTCAACTTGGATAACTGTCTTTTCTGTCATTAATGATCAGTCCAGTGTGTTTGAAGCATCTCAGCAATATAGTCTTGGACTTTAAAGAGTTTCCGACCATATTTTTGCGGGAATCATAATGACTGGCAAGTGCAACAGGCGCGTGCTGGGAAAGAGAGTACAGAAAGGCGACACTAGAACGGTTATTGTATCTTTACGTCACATCTGGCGAAAATGGAATCAGATTTGCAAGATCAATCAAAGATAAGGAACTAGCGCGCGCGAGTAGCATGTATTAACTGACCGGAGTCATGGGTCTTTTAGAGTGTTCGGTTAAGACATATTTGCAGTATTCGTCAAGTTTCATTTTTTTGGTTTCTGCCAGCCTTTTCAGTTTTTCGTACAGTTCCATGTCTGGAGGATACATCTTGTCTAAGGTTGTTCTGAGGATTATGTATTTTCCTTTTGGTGCCCCCCTCTTCAGTCTTTTCTTTCCGAGCCTTTCCAGCTCTTTTTTGAAGGCTTCGATTCCTTCCTTTTCTAGTATTTCGGCCAGTTCGTCCTGTTCTAATTGTCCGATTTCCATTTTTGCGAGGTTCAGAGCATCCGTGTAACAAAGTAGGCCTCTGGCCACTGCTTCTTGCATTTTCGGGCTTAACTCTAACACTTTGAGCCATTCGCTCAATGTTGATGCGGGTATGCCTAGTCTTCTGGCTGTTGCCCTTAACCCTGCAGGCGAGAAGGAGACGATCTCGTTCAGCCGTTCCGCCCTTGTGATAGGGTCCATGTCCTTTCTTAATATGCTTAGATTTTCAATTAGAGAGGCCTCTCTTGCCTCTTCATCGGTCATCTCTTCGATCAAGCAGTCAGTGCCCACTACAAAAAACTTTGCACCAGCCTCCTTCTTCGCCAAAAAACGTCTTCTGCCTACAACAACTCCGTAACCATCCTTTTCTGGTCTAGCTTTGAAAGGCCCTATGATCTTGCCCCGCTTTAACTGATCGGTCAGAGCCCTGTCTTCTAAGCTTTCTCCAAAAGGTCGTCCAGCTCGCACGTTCGATTCACTTACGTGAAAACTCCCAACAGGTATTTGTTCTCCTATATTTGTCAATTCTCGATTAATCATAGTATCGCCATACAGAGTATTCATCGTGGATGAACATAAAGTTTACCATTCGCTGTGCAGTTGTCGGACAATTAGTGTGCGCGCTTTCTCTTACATCTAGGCTGTATTCTATGGTTCAAAGAGCATTATGTCGTGATAAGGCGAGCCCTCTATATGGCGAGATTTAAACTGATCGAACAGCTCAAGGATCTCAGGTCAATAGGTTAAGCCAAAGGTTTTTAGCGCGCGCGAAATTGATCAGGCAGTTTATATTGGATAAGAGTTAATTAGGTTGAATCATTAATGTTGAGTTCCATAACACTTGTGAGATTTGATGTGAACAAGGTGTTTAACAAGTTAATGCGGGGTTAACGGATGGGTGGGAGCTCGAAACTGAGGGTAACATTGCTTACTGGGCGAACGATTGAGCAGGGAGTGGCAAAAGAACGTGGAAAGTTCTCTGAAGAATACGTGGAGAGTGTTTCGGTCTGTTACTTGGATCCTGAAGACGTGAAGAGGCTCGGAGTAAAGGATAAGACTAACGTTCTTGTTTCAACTGGTTACGGTTCGGTTGTTGTTAAGGCCGTAAAGTCTCTGAGAGGTCCGCATCCTGGAGTGGTTTTTGTTCCGTATGGTCCGTGGGTGAACGTTTTGGTTGATCCGGAGACTCATGGTGTTGGCATGCCTTGTTTGAAGGGGATTCCGGCAGAGGTTGAGCCTGCTCCAGACAAGCCCGTTTTGAGTCTTGAAGAACTTCTCAGAGAACAGTTTGGGAAGGAATAGAACTAGGAACAATGATTTCTCTAGATGTGCTAAGCCTCAGTGCATGATTTTCAATGTTGAGTTGTGTAATTTTGGATTTTACTTTAACTTATCTCTCCGCGGTTTGATAGTGTCGTTTTGACAGTGGGTTTTTATTGATTTATTGTTGATTTCGGTTCTGTCTAGAGGTGCCTGTGTTGAGTTGCTTGGACACCTGGAACACTGATTTATTTAATAGCATTTCAAGCCTAGTCGGCACGATTACAGGAGTGTTGAGTGGATAACATGCCTATATGGAAAAAGGATGATCTTGAGAAGCTTAGCAAACTTGTTAAAGAAAAACAATCTTGGCAAGTCATAGCTACTGAACTCAAACGCAGCGTTGAAGCGGTGAGAATGAAAGCTAGGCGTTTGGGCTTAAGTGTTGTTGTTGAGAGGGGGAGGGGGCCTACAACAACAAATGATCTTCCTGAAGAGTTGCCGAGTGTTGAAGAGGCTTTGAAGGTTTTGGCTAGGGTGTTGAAAGTCCTTGATCAACCTGGATTGGAAACGTCAGAAGTTCAGAGGCTTCAGGCTATGGTTTCCACGATTAGGACTTACGAGAGTATGCTTGCGAGTTACATGCGCTATCGAGAGATCGAGAAAAGGCTTGTGGAGTTGGAGGCGAAATATGTCCGGCTGGCCGGAGAAAAAGCCTAGAACCTTTCGTCCAGGTGAATTACTGCCTAGGTGGTATAGGCTGCAAAGGAGTGTGAACGTTGTTGAAGCTGAAGAAATGGAAAGAATGTGTGAGCTTAGTAAGAACCCCTTTGAGTTTCTTCGTCAGATCGTGAGGTTTGAACCTACAGAATATCAGAAGCAGCTTATTGAATGGTTTGTGTCTGAAGATGAACATCAGTTTATTGCTGCCCGTTGGTGCAGGCAGAGCGGCAAAAGCTGGACTGTCGCAGCTTTGCTCTTGTGGTATGCCGTGACACATGCCGACAGTAACATCGCGGTTGTTGCCCCAAGCCTTAGACAAGCTAAATTCATTATCCGCCGCATAGCGTATTTTTTGAAGCGTCTGCCTCCAGGTATGTATTTTAGGCCTCTGCGCACGCTCATCAGATTCACAAACGGTTCTATAATAGAGGCATTTCCGAATAGCCCAGATACTATTCGCGGGCCTACTCTTGACATTGTCTACGCGGACGAGATGAATTTCATGCCTAACGATGAGGAGATGTATGACGCGATTCTTTTCACGCTTGGCACGACAAACGGCAAATTTGTTTGCAGCAGCACGCCCTGGAACACTGACAGCATCTTCTACAAGATTTTTAACCATGAAGACTTCAGCGACTTCTCAAGAAGCCATGTCACCTGGCAGCAAGCCCAAGAGCCTAGGGGACCCTTGAAGAAAAATATTCTGGAAAAGATCAGGAAACAGTTTGGTGAGGATCCTTGGCGTTGGAAGCGTGAGATCGAGGCTGAATGGGCCGAAGATGAGACAACATGGTTAAGCCAATCGCTTATAACTAAATGTATTGCAACTGAGAAGACGCTAGGCGAAGAATTGGAGCTGTGGGATTTTGAGCGATACTATAAGGGCAATCTTTATGCGGGACTGGACCTGGGCCGTGTGAAAGACTATAGCGTCCTCGTCGTGATTGAAGAGGTTAGACGTCGTTTCTTTCTGCGTCATGTCAAAATTTTCGGTTTAGGCACGAGCTACGCCAGTGTTATCGGCTATGTGAAAACGTTGCAGGACCGTTGGGATGGCTTCTGCAAGATTCGCGTGGACAGCACTAACCAGGATTATGTTGTTGAGGACATGAAGAACAGTGAAATCGACAATGTTGAAGGTGTTCACTTTACGTTGCCGCGGAAGCAGGAGATGGCTACTCTTCTGAAACAACGCATGATCAACAATCAGTTCTGGTATCCCTACTTCACCTGGGAACGTCCCTATCATAGCGAATTTGTAACAGAGCTTAACGTGGAAAGGTTTGAATTGCGGAAAGACGGCAGCATAGCCCTCAACCATCCAAGCGGAACACACGACGACGTCTTCTGGTCCGTCTGTCTCGCATTATACTCTACAGTTGAAATGGTCGAAGAGCCAGAGGTTTGGGTCGTTCCACGATGACAAAAAACGAGCGCGCGCGGATTAGTTTTAGAGGTTGCAACATTCACTATTTTTCTCAAACCTCTAAGACTTTAACCACTGAAGGTGCACATGCGGACGCGACTAGGATTTTCAGGTGAGTATATCTGTAGTTTCTTTCACTGTTTCGTACACTATGCAACTCAACGTGTTTTCTACACCCTCAACCATCCGCAATTTGTCCATCACAAGTTTTCCTAAAGTGTCAACGTGGTCAGCCCTGACTTTGATCAGAATGTCCCAGCCTCCGGTGATTATATGTACTTCTTGTACTTCTGGTAGTGCGGCGATCTGTCTTGCTACGTCTCTCTGCGATAATGGTTTTTCTCTGCCTCCAGGTCGATAGGCAAATGAGGCTAGAATGAAAGCTGTTGTTCCTTTGTCGAGTTTCTTTGAATCTAAGATAGCCTTGTACTGCTTTATTATTCCGAGTTGTTCCATTCTTTTTATCTTCGCGTAAACCGTGGTTATGGGGCTACCGATTTTTTTGGTTATTTCCTTAGCTGTCATCTTGCAGTTTTTTTGCAATAGCTTCAGTATTTTTACATCTTTTTCGTCTAGCGGTTCCATGCTATAATTTTTACAATATAAAAATAAAAATCTTATGCTATTTCGTGTTTTTTACACTATTTTTCGCAATAATCTTATCAAGGTGACGCGGCATTAGTATCTTTTATGAAAACGCAAGATTTGAGTTCACTGGAATCCGTTAGGCTGAGATACCGTGCTGTAAGACACCATAGGATGAAACTGGTTCTAAAAGTTCAGGACCAGATCCTCACTTCCTTGAGAGACTTCTTAAGAAAAGAGCGTTTCATAGAGATACTAGCACCCATCATTGGTCCAGCAACTGATCCCGGAATAAGGGGGGCAAAACAAGTTTCCATTCAATACTACGGTGCACCATTCAAAATAATGAGCAGCATGATCCTTTACAAGCAGATGATGATTTCATCGTTCGAAAAGATATTCGCTTTGTCGCCGAACATTCGTTTAGAGCCCCTTGAAAGCGCAAAAACCGCTAGACATCTGGCGGAGTTCAGACAGATCGACCTTGAGATGGCGTATGCGAGTTACGACGATGCTATGAACTTGGCGGAAGGACTCTTAATATCGGTGGTGAGAGATGTGAAAGAAAAATGTGGCGGAGAGCTGAAAGGGTTAGGAAGGGAGCTTACAGAAGTGTATGGTTCTTTCAAAAGACTGACCCACAAGCAAGCTGTTGAGTTGTTAAGATCGAACGGATACATGGTCAGTTATGTGGAGGAAATTCCTTGGGATGCAGAAGCAGCTCTGTCCGCCATGCATGAGGCCCCTTTCTTTGTCTACGACTATCCACTGGTGTCCAGAGGCTTCTATGACAGGGAAGATCCTAACAGGCCTGGGATACTGAGGGACTTTGATATGCTCTATCCTGAGGGTTATGGCGAAGCCATATCTGGAGGAGAGAGAGAACACACCTACGAAGGGGTGTTGAAGAGAATGAAACTGACAGGCGTTGATCCGGAAGAGTATGGTTGGTATTTGCAGATGCTTAAGGAAGGCGTTCCTCATTCTGTTGGGTTTGGGATTGGTGTTGAAAGATTGACAAGATGGATCTGCGGCTTGAAAACCATTTGGGAAGCAGTGCCGTTTCCAAAAGTCCCGGGAATTGCTTCTCCTTAGGGCTTGTGACAAACTTAATCAAAAGCCTAGCCCCATCTTGTGATAACTTTTGTCGAGCGCGCACGCGATGCGAATTTAGAGACCTTATGTTACGTTTGTCTATTGCTTGTTCTCTCGGGTGCCCTTGTTACAGGTTTTCCGTCTTTATAGGAACATCGAATTCCATATTTTCTGACAGCTTCAACGCACAGAGCAGGATCGCATAGAGTTGTACTGAGATATTTTTCTCCTCCATGTGGAGCCATAATCACCATTACGCCTCTCTGGACTTCCTCTGCCTTTTTTCTTGAGACATGAAAAATTGCGCCGGAGCTGGGTCCAACGAATATACCTTCTTGAAGAGCCAAGAGCCTTGCTGACTCCTCGGCGTCCGTAAGAGAAGCCGTATAGACCTCATCTACAGATTCACGTCGCCAAATTGCTGGAACATACTGTGTCTGCAGGTTCTTCAAGCCCTGAATCGCTGTGCCAGGTTCAGGTTGGACAGCGACTACTTGAATGTCAGGATTGTATTCTCTCAGTCTTTTGGAGACTCCCATCAGTGTGCCGCTTGTGCCTATTCCAGCCACGCGCGCGCGCACCATCGGCGTGTTTCCAATAAGGTCAAGAATATTTTCCACAATCACTTACGTCACCCTTTACATCTCAGTTAGCCCTTTATGATTCCATGATACCGTTATAATCGTTTTGACCGACAGAATCAAGCCTACCCGCGCGCCAATTACATGAATATCACGTGTAAGATCGGGAGGTTAGAGGGAAATTGTGTTAATTTTCGCGTGCTCGTTCATTCCAGCTCTAAAGTATGCACTCTGTCACTGGCTGCTCAGCGATTTTCAGTGTTTTGATGGTTTTCGGATTCAGAGTAAACTCTTTTCCTCCAACTATTTTCAAGCTAGCTTGGATACCGCTGTTTTTGATTTCGATTATGTTGTACGAGTTTTGATAGAATCCTCTTAGTCTGTTGGTTGATACCGTACCAGCATAGAATATGTTCATCTTGCCCATGTTCCACACCCACGGGCGGTGACGGTGACCGCATAACACTAGGTCGGCACCATGTGAAATCAGACTCCAAAGAACGTCGCCGGCGTCTGAGATAATGTTTTTCTCCATTCCTGTATCAGGAACAGGCAGGAGGTGATGATGTAAAGTTACAATCTTGGTTCTATCTGCATATTTGTCTAAACACTCTTTCATCCAAAGTCTTTGGCGATAACCGACTTCGCCGCCGTCTTGATCTGGTCGAGAAGAGTTCAAGCCGATGAGAACGACATCTTCAAATTCTCTAGCTGAAGAAGGTTCTCCGAAGAAACTTGGGAACAACCGGTAACCCGTGGTTCTGGAGTCGTGATTCCCGCTTCCTATCAGTAGATGCTTGCATTTCAGCAATTGAATATAGCGTTTTGCCTCTTGAAACTCGTTGAATAGACCGTTCTCCGTCAGGTCGCCTGTGATAACTATCACATCCGGTCCAAGATCACTTATCTCGTCGATTGCCTGAAGTAGAATATCCCTTTCGAATCTGGGACCACAGTGGATGTCAGACATGTGCACGAGCAACAGACAATTCTCTTTACCCATTTTAACCACCTAAAACGGAAGGAAACGAGCAGACGCGTGCGAACGAGCGTTTCCAGCCCAATTACTTGTGGCGATACATCTCTCTAACGCGTTTGAAAAAGAAGCTCGGGATATTCCTCAAACCCATCAGATTTCGCCTTCGACTATAGGCTTCCCCTGTAAATATAAACATTTTGGCGGTCTCGTAAGACACAAATCCACATCAAATGATTGCCAAGAGGTTCTCAGCATGCGCTGGGGTTTATCCAACAAAGACCAGGCCGTTCCTTAGCTAGGGTCATTAGACAAGTTACCTTTCTAGGTAAAATACTCATTCCACGATTTCATCTGGAAGGTTCCTTTTCTCCTTTGTTCAATCGCTTCTGTGAGGGCTTCAGCCAGTTCAATATTCAGTATCGTGGGGATATTGAAGTCGATTGCCTCTCTGCTGATGCAGTAGTTGCATTCTCTTTCGGTGTAGTCACCTTCAACAGGAGTAGTGATGACCAAGTCTATTTTCCGGTTGACCAAGTAGTCTGAGATATTCAGCACCTTGTCTTCATACTTTAGGGTTCTTGCCGCAATTCCGTTCTCCAGCAGAAACTCAGATGTTCCAGGGGTTGCATATATTCTGAAGCCTATTTGTTGCAGTCTCCTCGCTATTTCTAGGATTCTCGGTTTAAACTTGTCACAGACGCTGATCAGAACCGAAGAACTCTCCGAAGGTATCTTCAGTTGAGAGGCGATCAATGATTTTAGCAAGGCATCTGAGAAGCTGTCATCCAAGCATGCCACTTCGCCGGTTGAAACCATCTCGACGCCGAGTATTGGATCTGCCCCTTCCAGTTTCATAAATGGAAATTGTGGAACTTTGACCCCGAAATGGTTGATCGTGGGGATTTCTGCGTTTTCGAGAGTTTTTCCAAGCATAACTTCGGTGGCAAGTTCGATCAGGTTGATGTTTCTCGTCTTGCTCACGAAAGGTGTGCTTCTGGAAGCTCGTAGGTTGCACTCTATAACATACAGGTCATCTCCTTTCAGAACGTACTGGATGTTAAAAGGACCCTTGATGTGCAGCGCTCTAGCTAGCCTAATGGAGTTTTCCTTTATTTTGTTGACCGTCTTTTCTGAAAGAGTTATGGGCGGAATAACCATTGTCGCATCACCTGAGTGAATACCCGCGTTCTCTATGTGTTCTATTACAGCTCCGATCAGAACGGTCTGTGAGTCAGATACTCCATCCACGTCGATTTCCTTGGCGTTTGGGATGAACTTCGATATCACGACAGACTGGGTTTTTGAGGCTTTGCTGGCCAATTTAAGATAGTCCTCTAGCTCGTCTTCGTTATTAGCTACTCTCATCGCAGATCCCGAGAGCACATAACTCGGTCTTACAAGAACGGGGTATCCGGTTCTACGGCAGAACTCTTTAGCGTCGTTTATCTCGGTGAATGCGTCCCATCTGGGCTGGCTTATTCCCAGCCGGTCTAGGAGTTCACTGAACTTGGCCCTGTCTTCTGCCGTGTCAATTTGCCTGGGATCGGTTCCAAGAATTCTTACTCCATAGTTGTGGAGGCTTAGGGCGAGGTCGTTTGGAGTCTGTCCTCCAACCGAAACGATGACTCCCAGCGGTTGTTCTTTTTCGTATATGTCTATGATTCTCTCGCAGGTCAGTTCTTCGAAGTACAGCTTGTCAGCAACGTCATAGTCTGTTGAAACCGTTTCCGGATTGCAATTTATCATCAGGGCTTTGTACTGGTTCCTCTTCAAGGTGAGAACAGTGTTGACCGCACTCCAATCAAATTCAACGGAAGAACCGATCCTGTAAGGTCCAGATCCAAGGACTATGATCTTCTTCTTTCTGTCGAAGAACTCGTCTTCTTCGTCAGAGTTATAGGTCAAGTACAAGTAGTTGGCAGAAAAACCCTTGGCCAGAGCATCTATTTTTCTTACTTTTGGCAGTATTTTAAACCTTTTTCTCAGTTTTCTGATTTCGTCTTCACTTCTAGCTTTGATTCTTGCGATCTGCTTGTCAGAAAACCCAAATTGCTTTGCCGTGAGAAGATTCTCTCTTGACAGACCTCGGCTTCGTAAAGATTCTTCAAATTCGACGATTTTTTTCACTCTTTCGAGGAAGAAGGAGTTTATCTTGGTCAGTTCCTTTATCTCTTTCAAACTGAAACCTTCTTTGAAGGCTAGAGCGATGTGAAACAGCCTCTTGTCTGTTGGGTTCTTCAGAGCCTTGACGAGTTCTCTCTCCTCCAAGCCGTGATCTGCTTCTAGACCCGTCTTGCCTATGTCTAACATCCGAACTGCCTTCTGGATCGCCTCTTCAAACGTCCTCCCGATTCCCATGACTTCTCCAACAGACTTCATCTGAGTCCCAATCTTCCGATCTACTCTCCTAAACTTCTGCAGGTCCCACCTCGGCATCTTGACGACAATGTGATCCAACGAAGGCTCAGCAAAGACTCTAGGAATCTTCTTCTGCAGACTTGGCAAGTCATATCCAATCGAAATTTCGGCTGCTACATATGCCAGAGGATAGCCTGTAGCCTTTGAAGCCAACGCAGAAGACCGGGACATTCTTGAGTTGACCTCGATGACCCTGTAGTCTCCGTCCTTGTTCAGAGCAAATTGAATGTTGCATTCTCCAACAACGTTGACGGCTTTCACAACCCTGACTGCGATTTCTCTGAGTCTTCGGGATTCAGATTTCGATAGTGTCTGAGCGGGAGCGACAACGATGCTGTCTCCCGTGTGAACTCCCATCGGGTCGAAGTTCTCCATGTCGCACACGATGAGGCAGTTGTCCGAACCGTCTCTAAGGACCTCATACTCGATCTCTCTCCATCCGACGACACATTCTTCTATGAGCACTTGGCGTATTCTGCTCTGTGCCAGTCCTTTTTTCGCGATTCTCTTCAGCTCTTCCTCGTTTCTTGCGATCCCGCTTCCCAAGCCCCCGAGAGTGTAACCTGGTCTTGCTATAACGGGATATCCTAGGGTCTGTGCGATCTCTAAAGCCTCTTTTGCAGATGATGCAGCCTTGCTTTTGCAGATTTTCACGTTGGCATCTTCCATAGTTTTCCTGAAGAGTTCTCTGTCCTCTGTCTTGTGTGTGTCGTTGACCGACGTTCCCAGAACAGCCACACCATACTTGTCAAGAACGCCTCTCGTAGCAAGCTCTGCCCCACAGTTCAAGGCAGTTTGTCCACCAAATCCAAGCAGAATCGCGTCTGGTCTTTCTTTTTCAATGACCTTCTCAACGAAGTCCGCATTGACAGGCAGCAGATAGACTCTGTGAGAGAATCCCTTATCTGTCTGGATAGTCGCTATGTTCGGGTTGACTAGAACGGTTTCTATTCCTTCTTCTCTCAGCGCCTTCAGGGCTTGAGAACCAGAATAATCAAACTCGCCTGCTTCTCCGATCTTTATGGCTCCTGACCCTAGAACCAGAACTTTTCTCACTTCATATTTAGCTGGGATTTGAGCCTTCCGTAGCATCCGTACAGCAGACTATAAAAACCTTTTGATCCAGCGTGACTGTGCGCGAAATGTGAGTTTTTGCGTGCGTTAGGCCTTCACCCTGCTCACTTTCGGCGACTTAGAAATCATCGCCACGGAAGTATTATATGGAGCGTGCTCATACGCTATTAGGACAACCAGAAAAGCAAGAGAAGGAATAAGCCATGAGAGAGATTGAGTGGAAGCTGCTTTCTGAGTTGATGAAGAACTCCAGGAAGAGCGACAGGGAATTGGCGAAGGTGATTGGAAGTTCTCAACCTACGGTTACCAGGGCGAGAACGAAACTGGAGAGGGAAGGATACATCAAGGAATACACGATGATTCCTGACTTCGCCAAACTCGGGTATCAAATAATGGCTCTGACTTTTGTCAAGACTGAATTAGGTTTTACCAAGGAAGCAATCGAGAAAACACGTAACGCCATTCGTAAAAGAATAAGGGACACTCCCATGGACCTTGTCATGCTCGAGAGAGGTAAAGGCATGAAATATGACGGAGTGGTAATCTCACTGCACAAAACCTATGAATGTTTCAACAAGCTTAGGGACAGGCTCAAACAGTATCCCTTCGTGCAATATGACACCGACAGTTTCTTGATAAGTCTGCACGACGAAAACCGCTATCTACCCTTAACCCTGAGAATGTTAGCCGATCACTTTTCAAAAACGACCGAAAAAGAAGAGAAGAGATAGAATTCTGTTCCATAAAATTTTTATTTTAAGTTATCGCTCTGCACGGCGCGCGCTGTGTCATCCCCAGGCTTCCAACTTGGTTCGTCAAGAGCCACTGCCGCCGACAATCGAACTACACTATCTGTATGCTTCAGAGCCTGAGTGAGTGGATCTACCGCTGGCTCTTCTATCTCCCTAAGAGCCCATACTACTGTCGCTCGAACTTTCCTGTTTTCATCCTTTAGGGCTTGAATGAGTGGATCTACTGCTGGTTCTTCTATCCTAACAAGAGCCACTGCTGCTGCTGTTCGAACATCATTGTCTTTATGCCTCAAAGCCTTTATCAGACCCTTAACATCTTTGCTTTTTTCCATCCTTTCGACATTCAGCGCGCGCGGGAGCCCTGACATCATTTTCTCTTCAGCTGTCATAAGATCATGGGCTAATGTAACTATACCCGCTAGCTCTGATGGGGGTAGAAAGGTTAAATGTACTACTTGTAGGTTGCTTTTTCTATCATAACCGAATATCCAATGAGCTAGATCAAAATCGCCTGAGACAAAACTTGCATCATTGATTATGGAGGTTAAAAATGCGAGGTATCCATCTTGAAATAACGACATGACTCTTAAATGATCTGCGAAAGGTACAGTACTGACGTAAATATAAATGTCTTCAAACTTCTTTGTTTTATAATGATGCTGTAAGTCTTCGCGCGCGCTAGAAGGAACAAGAATTTTCTTTTTATCCAGTGTAATTAAACAACAGGAATGAACAACAAAATCCTAGTTGAATGAATGGAGATTCACTGTTGCATGCATGCAAAAACTGCTCAGAACTCTGAAATACGTGCGCGCGAGAAGGTGTTAAAGAGCCATCTGGAACATCAACCGTTCAACCAGCTCTTTGTAACGATTTCGAATGGTAACCTCGGTTACTTGTGCTACCTCAGCTACTTCCCTCTGCGTTCTTTTTTCACCCGTCAACATCGAAGCTATATAACTTGCTGCAGCAGCCATACCTGTGGGCCCACGGCCAGAGGTAAGTTT
>JAOUPS010000111.1 GCA_029879735.1 Candidatus Bathyarchaeota archaeon
CTTCTCTCTGCCAGGGGCGACGGGATTAGTCTTCGCTGCTGATTACTTTTTCATACCAGCCTACACGCAGCACCCAGACGAAGCGAAACAACTCTTCCAGTTCCTTGCAGGCGCGGACGGTCAAGAGATTCAAGTAGGGGAAGGTGGTCACATTGCCACGAATCTCGATGTGGCCTTGGACGCTTACCCTGCCGTTGACAAAGGCGTGGCCGAAATCCTAGTAGGGAAAGAAGTTCTACTTGACCTTGACGACACGATCGGCGGCGCATTCCAAGAGGAATTCTGGACTCAACTGAAGCTGCTGTGGGTGAGTCCAGGGTCCCTGGATAGCGTACTCGCAGCCTTAGACGCAAAAGCTCCGTGACGAGGAGAAAGACCATCACCTCGCTGAAAAATTTCCCCCTCTTTTTTTCTCCCGCTATAATTCTCATTGTATTCTTTGTAGCCTATCCTGTACTTCAGACCGTTTACATTAGTTTCTTCTCGCCCACAGAAGAATTTGTTGGTCTTGGTAACTATTTTGATGTTTTAAGTCGGAAGGAAATACTTAACGTAGAGGGTTTTCCCAAGTGGCCTCCCTTGGGAGCGCTAATCCACAATTTGCTATGGATATTGATTCATCTTCCATTATCCATGTTTTCCGGTCTAGTCCTCGCGGTCATCCTAAGGGACGTAAAGGGTGCTTCAATAGTGAAGTCAGCAATCTTCTTGGGAATGGTTACGCCACTGATTGTCGGCGGAATAATTCTGCGCTTCACGTTCGAGAGAGGCGTTGGGATAGTAAATGCATTTTTCAATGTCCTAGGAGTCGAACAGTTAGCTAGGACGTGGACCGCATATCCCGAAACCGCCCTTTTCGCCCTGATTTTTGGCTCAGTTTGGCTGTGGACTGGGTTCAGCATGATTATTTATTCCGCTGGGCTAGCAACAATACCAAAGGAATATTATGAAGCTGCTAAAATAGACGGCGCTACGCCCTTTCGAACATTCTTCCGTATAACGTTCCCCTTGCTCAAGCCCATGACCATAACTGTTGTAACGATGACCATCCTATGGGAACTTAAGATCTTCGACATAGTTTTCGTCGCGACGCGTGGTGGACCCGGATGGGCTTCAACTGTCCTAGCTTATCAGATGTGGTTGTATGCCTTTCGCGATCTTAATTTCAACAATGCAGCGGCTGTAGCGACCTTTCTCACTTTTTTGACGTTGTTTGTAACCATCGGAATGATTAGGTACATGGTGAGAAGATGAAAATTAGAAAATCAACAATAATAGTCCACATAATAGCATGGTCGGTTGCACTGATATGGATACTGCCTTTTCTAGGCGTTCTAATGGCTGCCATAAGACCTTTTCCCGAGATTCTCCATGGTTGGTGGAACTTCGCAGAATTCAATCCATCACTCAAGAATTTTGTGGAGGCTTGGAGCCATTCGAGCGCCCCGCTGGGACAGGGTATGCTTAACTCCTTTTTGGTTGCGATCCCATCAACTCTAATACCGATGTTCGTAGCTTCGCTTACAGGTTATGGATTCGCAAGATTCAGCTTTCCCATTCGAGACTATATTTTTCTTACTGTAGTTTTGATAATGGCGCTTCCTCAACAAATGATTGCTGTGCCAATCTTCCAGATTATGACCAGTCTCGGTCTCGTAAACAATTACATTAGTTTGATACTTGTTCACTCCGCGTGGGGACTTGCATGGATTATTTTGTTTATGAGGAACTTCTTTCTCAGACTCCCAATCGAAATCGAGGAGGCTGCCAAGGTGGACGGTGCCTCAGACTTTAAAATATTCTATAAAATAGTGCTCCCAATGGCCCTTCCCGCCCTAGCCTCCGTGGCTGTTCTGCAGTTCATGTGGGTTTGGAACGATTTCTTCCTTGCCCTTATTCTTATTCAGTCCCCTGATAAACTGTTGGCTACACAGCGCATTCCGTTGATGAGAGAAGTACACCACGTAGATTGGAGCGTTCTGTCAGCAGCATCCATACTAGTAATGTTAGTCCCTATTCTGATCTACGTTCTCCTCCAGAAGTACTACATCAGAGGCATGATCGGCTGGACGGTTAAGGGATAGAAAACTTCAATTCTCCCAAATCATTTCAAGCAAACCAGCACTGGACCAAGCTTGCAAAGGATTAGCTAACGCATCTTCCATTTGAGACAGATCAATAATACGATTGTTCACCACCGTATAGAACTCAGGAATCTTTCCAAGCGCTATATAGGCTCGTACCAAGGCTTCCTTAATTTGATCAGCACAGAGATCAAAACCCAAACTCTGCAATCCCTTGTAAATGATCCAATTGTCGCAGGGCCAAACAGAGCCCATATGATAACTGTAGGGATCGAAATCCGGGTCCTCAGCAGAGTGAGTTCTTATGCCGTACAAAGTCCAAAGATCAGGCTGAAAAAGTCGCGAGATTAAAGGCTCTATTTTCTTCCTGGCAACTATTCCGGCGAAAAGGAGGTGTCCTGGATTGGACGTGACCACATCTCTTTGTCTTTTTTCTCCATCCAAAGCTAGAGCAAAATATTTTTCTTTTTCCATCCAAAAATCTTCATTAAACTTTTTCTTCAAGATCACCGCCCTCGCTGATGCTTCCTTAGAAACATTAGCTTTTCCCAAGTTTTTGGCCACAAAAATGAGACTCTTGTATGCTGCAAAAACATAACCTTGGACTTCAACAATTGCCACTGGAGGTTTGATCCTCAAATGGTCTTGAACGCCGTCCCGCCATCCTTGGTGAAAAAGTCCGCTGGGATTCAATCTCTCATACTCCACGTAATTATCCGCATCCTTGTCTCCATACTCCCTGATCCAACCGAAGGCTGCTACAATGTTATCCCAAATGTCTGAAAGGAACCCCGTGTCACCAGTTCGCTCGAAGTATTTGCCCGCCAGAATTATAAAGAGAGGGGTGCTGTCAACGCTACCATAGTATGGAAAGTCCCAATGTGGTAGTTCCGCTTGCTCTTCAATAGTAAACCGGTATTCGTGCAGGATCTTTCCGGGTTCCTCCTCAGCCTTCGGGTTTACGGCCTTTCCTTGGTACTTGGCTAAAGTCTGGAGAGTGCCCCGTGCGATTGAGGGATCTATTTCGAGCATCTGCCAAGCGGAAATTAACGAGTCGCGACCAAAAAGAGTATTATATCTAGGGTAGCCAGCGTTAAGGTAGCGGCTTGGACTCTTTAATTTCTCTGTGTCCCTAAGGAGTCTTCTTTTCATCTCTCCAATGTTCATTAGTCTAATCCCGGTTTAGTTACTTGAAGTTTTTGAATAACATCAACCCGAGTCTTCGATATGAGGTCGGTTATTAACAGCTATTTCAGCGCTTTACCCGTCTTCTTATCAAAGAGATATGCCTTGTTCACTGGGATTTTTATCCAAAGCTCGTCACCCATCTCGGCCTTAAAATCGGGGTCTACCACCGCCTTGACTGAATAGTCTCCTACTTTGAGGTCCAGTATCTGCTTTTCGCCAAGGGGTTCTATCACTTCGAGTTGAGCCTTAATCAAACCTTTCTTCCCCGCAGCATCCTTATAAACGAGGACATCTTGCGGCTTCACACCTAGTACGCACACGCCTGAAGTACATTGCTTTGCGGCTTTTGCCAAATCCTCGGGAAGGGGATATCTGAACTCTCCAGTGTCGAGAGTGTAAGGAACCCCTTCTATTAAATTACAGTCGAAGAAGTTGGTGGGAGGATTGCCTATGAAACCAGCAACAAATACGTTGGATGGATGGAAATATATGTCATCTGGGGAGCCTGTCTGCTGGAGGACGCCCTCGTTCAAGATAACAACTCTGTCTCCCATGGTCATGGCCTCGACTTGATCGTGGGTTACGTAGATTGTTGTAACTCCGAGTTCCTTCTGGAGTTTCTTAAGTTCGGCTCTCATGTAAATCCTTAACTTGGCGTCTAGGTTGCTCAGAGGCTCGTCCATAAGGAAGACTTGCGGCTCTCTGACTATGGCTCTTCCCAATGCTACTCTTTGTTGCTGACCCCCGCTGAGTTGCTTGGGTTTTCGGTTGAGGAGCGCCTCTATCTTCAGAAGCCTTGCTACCTCTTGGACTCTACTCTTTATATCTTCCACTGAAACTTTCGCGTTCTCTAGTGGGAAGGCTAAATTACTGAAAACGGTCATGTGAGGATAGAGCGCGTAGCTCTGAAAGACCATGGCTACGTTCCTATCCTTCGGATCCAAGTCATTTACAAGCCTATCTCCAATGTAGATTTCTCCCTCCTCAGGGGTTTCGAGGCCCGCGATGCATCGAAGAACAGTTGTCTTTCCACAGCCAGATGGTCCCAACAAAACAAGGAATTCTTTGTCCTTCACTTCTAGGCTTAAGGAATTAACTGCTACAACGTCTCCGAAACGTTTAGTTGTTTCCTTAAGGGTAACTCTAGCCACGGTAACCGACCAAGAGATACATTTCTAAGAGCTTTATGAAACATCTTTCTTAAAAACAATATGATAAATTGAACTGGTTGTGAACACTACCAAACTCCAAGCGTGCACTTTCGATTAAGCTCACTGTTGCTGTTGTGCCACATTCACATACTTTTAAAAGTAGGTCGCACAAGCTGTTTATACGCACAAAAGGAGGTGTATTTTACGGAAAAGACTTATCCTTATCCTCTCGGCGAAGACGTGGTTAAATGGGTTTCTACGGAATGGCTGGACAAACACCTTGAAGACAAGAACCTGATGACACTAGACGTTCAACCCAATGTCCACGATTATGTTCAGGAGCATATACCCGGCGCTGTTTACTTGAATGAAGGAGTACTACGCGAACCATTAAAAGGTCGACCAGCTTATTACGTGTATACAGAAGCAATTCAGCCGATCTTCCGCCGTATAGGTCTCAAAAACGACGTGCCTGTCGTTGTCTACACCGGAACTGGACCCTACAAAGGCTGGGGCGACGGGTTGGAACAGACGATGATGGCTTATTCTTTGGCACGTTTTGGACACAATGAAGTCTACGTTCTTGACGGCGGCATTGACAAGTGGAAAGAAGAAGGCAGACTACTAACGAAGGTCTTTCCAAAGGTACAAGAATCTGATTTTACGGTTGGGGTTCGCAGAGAGTACTTCGTCGAATACGAAAAATTCAAAGCAATGAAAGATCGGGTAGATGTAATGCTATTGGACGCTCGCCCTCCAAACGTTTACGAAGGTCAGGGTCCATGGATAAAGCCTGGTCACATCCCCGGAGCCATAAACATGCCTTGGGCCAGATTCATGAACGAAAAAAACAAGAGGCTACTAAAACCTGACGAAGAAATCCAGTCAATTATCAAAGAACACGATATCACCCCCGACAAAACTATCATATGCTCTTGCGGCACAGGTCGCGAGGCAACAAACGAGTTTCTTCTTTTCAAATGGTATCTTGGCTATCCTAAAGTTAAAATCTACGAAGGCTCATTCACCGAATGGA
>JAOUPS010000112.1 GCA_029879735.1 Candidatus Bathyarchaeota archaeon
TCAAGCTTGGAGGGTGGCGGAGTTGTCACTCCACATCATTCGTCTTGGCTCTTTAAACAGTCTGAGGACAAATGAGAGCGCTTGGTTAATCCTCTTTCGTTTGTTAAACTGACTGTTTCTCTTCGAAATGAAGTGCTGCCGAATTGATGCAAAAACGGCGACCTGTCGGTTTAGGGCCGTCCTCAAAAACGTGTCCAAGGTGTCCACCACAACGGCTACATAGAATTTCAGACCTTCGAATTCCTAAACTGTTGTCAGGTTCTATCTTTATGCTATCTTTTGATATTGGAGCCCAGAAACTGGGCCAACCAGTTCCTGAATCGAATTTTGCATTTGAAGAAAACAATTCGTTTCCGCAACCAGCGCATACAAATGTTCCTTCCTGCTTGTAGTTAACATACTTTCCAGTAAACGGCCGTTCGGTTCCTTTTTCCCTTAAAACATGGAACTCTTCAGGCGTCAGAATCTTTCTCCATTCATCCTCTGACTTTTTTATTTTCGGTTTCATATTGCTCAAGATCTTCTTTCCTATCTATGTGCATAATTTTACATGCGACGAGGGTTGATTCCTCATATCTCATGACTTCTGGGTATTGTTGCCGTTTAGGCTTACGCCGACAATTTCACGCAGTTTGGCAATCTTCGGTGCAATAACTAACTTACAGTAGGACTGTTCAGGATGTCGTTTGAAGTATTCTTTGTGATAGTCCTCTGCTTTATAGAAGGCTTTGAACGGGTTGACTTGTGTCACAATTGGTGAATCATATGCTTTTGCATTATTGAGCTTCTCGATGAGTTGCTCTGTGGTTGTTTTCTGTCCTCTATTGTGGTAGAATATTACTGATCGGTATTGAGTGCCGACGTCAGCGCCTTGACGATTTGGTGTGGTTGGATCGTGCATCTTGAAGAATACTTCAAGAATTTGTCGAAAGGAGATAAAGTTAGGGTCAAAGGTGATTTGCACAACTTCAGCGTGTCCAGTTGTTCCTGTAGAGACCTGTTTATAGGTTGGGTTAGTCAACTTGCCTCCAGAGTAACCTGGCTCAATCTTTGTTACACCTTTTATTTTGCTGAAGACAGCTTCTGTGCACCAGAAGCAGCCGCCGCCAAGCGTTGCTATTTCTAGCTGTCTGCAATCTCTCTTCGATTGATCTTTAGCCATAGGTCTTGAAATCCCCCTTGTATACCTAAATACTGTGTTCAGTTCATGACTGATTCGGGCAGGGTCTTCTTGGAAAGTACGTTTATCCTTTCCGATTTCTAGGCGCGTTTTAAGTCTAGAAGGCAAGCTTGTGCATGTCCTTTTGCCTTTACTTTTCGGTATATCTTTGTTATAATTCTTTTTTCATCTATCAGGAAAGTTGTTCTTTCGGTGCCCATGAATGTCCTGCCATAGAGACTTTTCTCTTTCCACACCCCGTAAAGATCCAATACTTTTCCTTCGGGGTCGCTCAGCAATATGAAAGGCAAATCATGTTTCTGCTTGAATTTTTGATGAGATTTGACACTGTCCTTGCTTACACCAAGAATAACAATGTCTTCTTTCTCGAACTCTTTCATTAAATCTCTAAACTCCGTAGCCTCGCGTGTACATCCTGGAGTTCCGTCTTTTGGGTAGAAATAGAGCACCAGCCTCTTCCCTTGATAATCGCTTAGTGACACTTCTCTTTCGTCATCTGCGTGCAAAGTGAAATCGGGAGCCTCTTCTCCCTCATTGAGCAAACCAAATCACACCTCACTAGAACAGTGCAGAATATAACATAAAAATGTATGTGGCTGTAGCCTAACAGCAACATAAATTTGAATGGTGCACATGGAATGTCCAGTCAGTTTTGGAAGATTGGATCAAAAACTGGAAGCCAACCAAGGACTGTAGTTATTATCCAAAATCGTTCAGTTGTCTCTGTTCTTTATCGTGGACAAGATTGAAGATCTTTATTCCGACTCTCCTTACAGACTTTTCAGTTTCATCTCTCAAGAGTTGTTGTAGAAGTATTCTTGCTGTGTTTTTTATTGTCTCCAGATTCTTTGTCGGGTTCTGGAAAGTTTTTGAGCGGCTGCGCATTTTCAAATCTTCCATAACGGCCACAACTGATACTGATTTGAAGCTTAAGCCTTGCTGCATTGACTTCGAATGAACATTTTCAGCTAGCTTCTCGATCTGTTTCATCATTTCAGCTATATCTCGAGTATTCTCCTTCAAAGTTGTAATACGACTGATGGACTCCGCCCTACCTCTTTGTTGGACTGGTGATTTATCTATGCCTGAAGCAGCAGTATGAAGGTACGCGCCGAAGGTCATGCCGAAGACACTTGTCAATTTGTCCAAATTCTGTTTCGCTAGCTCTCCGATGGTTTTAATGCCTAATCTATGGAGAGCCTTTTCTGTTTTTACCCCAACGCCTACGAGTTTACGTACGGGCAAAGGTGAAAGGAACTGCTCAATTTCTTCAGGCCTTACTGCAGTCAATCCGTTTGGTTTCTGCCTACCTGCAGCAATTTTAGCGATAAGCTTGTTCGGGCCTATGCCTATTGAGAATGTTATTTCTTCCTTGTCTAAGATTTCCTTCTTAATTTTGGCGGCAAGCTCTCTAGCCCTTTCGAAACTTCCATCTACCTGCTCTGTGACTTCAAGAAATGCTTCATCAACGCCTATTTGTTCAAAACGATCTGCGTAGCCGCGGATGATGTTCATGATTTTTTTTGAAACAGCGTCATAGAGGGTGTGATTGACTTGTAGAAACACGGATTCAACATCTCGCAATTTCTTTTTTGCCGAGGAAATGGGTATTCCGGATTTTACCCCGTATTTTCGAGCTATGTAGTTGGCGGTACTCACGGCGCCACTGTCTTCTCCTCGTCCCGAGTAGACGCAAACAACAACTGGCTTGTCTTTGATAGCCGGATTTTCTCTCTCTTCAACTTGTGCAAAGAAATAGTCAAAGTCAATATGCATTACAACTCGAAACAACTCTGCATCATCATCTAGCTTATGAAGCACGAAATATTCTATAATAAGAATTTCGCCATTGTATATGTTCACCGCCACTCTTGTACGCGCGCGCTATTTACAAGCGTTAAAAAAGGTAAATGGTACATGAACGTATGCGAGAGGATTGACCTGGGAACCAGCAACCAAACAACGTTGCTATCTCCTACTTTAGTTGTTGCTATGACAATTTTCATAGACATAACGGGATTTGGAATGATTATTCCTCTCTTGCCTTTTTATGCAGAAACCTTCCAAGCAGGAGGAACAGCTCTTGGAGTTCTCGTTGCCTCTTTTGCGATAATGCAAGTCATTTTCTCTCCTATCCTCGGCAGAGTCTCTGACAACATTGGAAGAAGACCGGTTCTTCTACTATCGATATTGACGTCCCTAGCAAGTTTTGTTCTGTTTTCGGTGGCAAACTCGTTTGTCATTCTTCTTCTCTCAAGGATAGTCGCTGGTATGGCCACAGAAACGGCTGTTGCTCAAGCGTACGTCGCTGACACTACTAGTAAAAGGGAAAGAGCGGCAGGAATAGGCAGAGTGGCTGCAGCTCATGGAATAGGTTTCATAATCGGACCTGCAATAGGAGGTTTTCTAAGTGTCTATGGGTTCTGGGCGCCCGGTTTTGCGGCCGCTATTTTAACCCTGATAAACCTTCTGTTTGTGTTGCTCTTCTTACCGGAATCACTCAGAAGCAAAGAGCCTATGACAAAAATAGCATCAGACTTTAATGCTGGTTACTTGCGAAGATTCGTGTATGCTCTGACAAAACCTTTGATAGGCGCTGTCTTTGCAATTTTTTTCATCATAACCCTCGCCTTTTCAGCGATACCTGTAATTGCGCCATTGCTTGGTGCAGTCTTCTTCAACATCGGGGCTTTGGAGATGTCCTACATTTTCATGTATATTGGACTGGTTCAAGTTGTCTTGCAGGGCTTCTTGATTGGAAGGTTGACTCACAAGTTTGGAGAGGAAAGCCTGATTGCATACGGATCTCTGATAATGATGCTAGGGATGATCCTGATGCCTTTACTGCCGACGATCGCTGCATATATGGTTTCAATTACTTTGATAGCGTCCGGTATCGGAATTATGAATACCACTATTCCCAGCTTCATTTCGAAGAGAACCCTGGCGAGTGAACAAGGAGTAATGCTAGGAACGGCCCAATCAATATCGAGCATCGCTCGTGTCCCCGGTCCTCTTATCGCAGGTTCTGCCTTCGAATTCGTCGGACTCGTAGCTCCATTCTTTGTCAGCGCAGCGTTACTGCTGGTCGCATTTGGTCTAGGCTGTAGAGTCCTTCAAGTCTGTATAAAGCTAGGGAAATAGACGCTCCAATTGACATTTATCTGCAAAAACCCTCTTGCGTGCATAACTATTTCAAAAACAACCTTTATTTCACAAAACAAACAACATGAAAAGCAGAGCGCGTTTAAAGGTTAGTGTCATGCCAACATCCTTCAAATCCCTAGCAGAACTCTGCGAAAAACTGGAAGCCACAAAGAAGCGACTTCTCATGATCAGCCTAGTCGCAAATTTCCTAAAGAACCTGGAAGCAGAAGAAGTTGAACCCGCTGTATCCATGATTCTTGGAAGACCCTTCCCAAAATGGAGTCAGCAAACCCTTGAAGTGAGTTGGGCAACTCTAAACGAGCTTATAAAGCAAATAACAAAAGCTGACTGGAAAGTTTTCATGGAAGCTTTCGGCAAAACTGGCGACATAGGCTCAGCCACGAAAACTCTCTTTGAAAGCAGCAAAGCTGGAAAACAGTCAACACTTTTTGAGAGAAAGCTGACAATAATGGAGGTTAGACGCAGTTTAGAGGCTACAGCTGAAACCGCTGGGTCCGGCTCAAGGGAGAAGAAGGAACGCCTCATAGAAGCGCTATTAAGCCTAGCCTCACCCCTCGAAGCCAAATACTTAACTAAAATCTTCATAGGCGAGATGCGAACCGGCTTTCATGAAGGCTTGATGGAGCAAGCAGTCTCGAAGGCTTTCCAGATTCCGCTGGAAATCGTGCAGAAGACGTGCATGACAATAGGCGACGTGGGAGAAGTTGCTGCCATAGCAAAAACACAAGGCAGAGAACGGCTATCAAAAATTGGATTTAGAGTTTTTAGGCCTGTTCGGCTTATGCTGGCTCAGATGGCAAAAGATGTTGGTGAAGCCTTAAAAGAGCATGGTGGCAAAACAGCCTTCGAATACAAGTTGGATGGAGCAAGGGTTCAAATCCACAAGCATGGTAACGAAGTACGGATTTTCAGTAGAAGACTAACAGACGTGACGGGAAGTTTGCCTGAAATCGTTAAGACAGTGCAGGAGAATGTGAAAGCGAAAAAAGCAATTTTTGAGGGTGAAGTCATCGCCGTTGACCGTTTAGGCAATCCTGTTCCTTTCCAGCATCTGATGCGGAGATTCAAAAGGGTTCACAAAATAGAAGACGTGGTTAAGAAAATC
>JAOUPS010000113.1 GCA_029879735.1 Candidatus Bathyarchaeota archaeon
AACTAGTCGTCAACCTCATGCTGTTCGTAGCAGCCTCCAACATCGTTGCGCTTTTCCTCATGTGCTACCTGTCTCTGAACCCACAAGCAACCACAAAAATATCAGCACTAATCATACGCTTCATCTCTTTCATCTCAAGAGGACGCTGGAAACTAGATCACATCAAACTCGAATTGGAACAGGCACTAACAAACTTCCACAAAGGCATGCGCCTCCTAGCCAAAAAACCAAAAAACCTTGCAGCTCCCCTGCTGTTCTCTGCAGTAGCGTTCCTACTCGACTTGTCCATCACCTTCACCGTTCTATTCTCCCTAGGCGTCACCGCCTCCCTCAGCGTGATACTAATCGTCTACGTAATCGTCAACGCCATACAAGCAATCCCACTGGGCATACCCGGAGAAGTCGGAATAACAGACGTAGCAATGGCCAGCCTCTACTCGTTGCTCGGCATCCCGGTCGGCATCAGCGGGGCTGCAACCGTGCTAACAAGGCTTTTGACCGTTTGGCTCAGAATATTTGCGGGATACTTGGTCATTCAATGGATGGGAATCGCGATTCTGCGAGATCGTGAAGCACGCGCATCTTTGACGTAAACCTATCGTTTATCGTGTGACCGATTGCCAACAAAAACGAAGGTTTCCGAGCGTCACGCATGTGATTAAGAGGAACATTTCATGTTACTTTCTTCGAAAAGCTAGGCTTGTCTTAATTCGAGCAGGGAAAACATTAAAGGTATGATGCCACCATTCTCAAAAGTTTAGGAATGCATACGAAGGTGAAGTCAAAGCACTCTCTGAAAAAGGCCTTAGTTAAGGAGGCATTGTGGATGGAAGGTGGGCGAGATGAACCCAACCAACAGCGTACAATACACCAGAAACGATGCTCTACCACTAAGGCTTCTAAAAGAGGCCTTGATAGCATTTTCCTTCGACATTGGCGGAATCCTTGCGGGCTTCATAGTTGCTTCTCAGGTTAATGTATTCCTGCTTTCTCCATGGGCTATTGCAGTTTACCCCGCCATCTTGACCGCCAGAGGCGTAATAAGCGGCGTATTTAGTGGGCGATTAAGCACCGCATTACACGTTGGTACAATTCATCCCAAGCTTTTCGGAAACACAAAAAACTTCTACGTGCTTTTCAAATCCGTGATATTCATAACTTTAGAAACAAGCATCGCGATGAGCTTGTTATCCATTGTATTTGGAAGTTTCTTCTGGGGGATAACACTTACGGATCTTCCTGACATTTTATTCGTCATACTGGCTACAATGGTTTTGGGGTTAACAATCGCTCTTCTCACAATCGAAGTTGCATTTATCTCTTTCAAGAAAGGCTTAGACCCAGATGTTATTGTATATCCAATAATGTCGACGGTGACGGATATCATCATAACGTTGTGCTATGTTTTCACGCTGAACGTGTTTTTTCTGTTCGGTTTCGTTGGAAGATACGCTGTTATTTTCCTTGGAATATTGCTTACTGCACTCTCGCTATATGTGTTGCCAAGGTGCATCACCGATCGAGTATTTGTCAAAACAATCAAAGAATCTCTATTAACACTAATTTTTGTAGCCTTCATCGTTAACGTCACGGGAACAATCTTAAAGGAAATCAGTGAAATCGTGGGTAGCAGAAAAGAAATCTACTCTGTTTATCCTGCTCTGATTGACACGGTAGGAGACGTTGGTTCCGTTATCGGCTCCACAGCTACAACAAAACTCGCATTGGGCTTGCTTGAACCTTCTTTTTCTGCCATACGAAAACATGCAACGCGAATTTACGCCACCTTCGCTGCGTCAATGATTATGTTCATTATATACTCCATTCTGTCATTGCTTGTGCAAGGCATGTTCACATTGCATAGGTTTCTAAGTTTGGCTACCCTATTACTCACAGTAAACATAATTGCGGTTTTTGCAATGATCCTAATATCTTACGCCACTGCGATCCTAACTTTCAGAAACGGGTTAGACCCTGACAATCTTGTCATTCCAATCGAAAGTTCCCTTGCAGATGGCATAACATCCATTGCGCTACTTGTCTCGCTGGTTTTATTAGGATAATTTACAAAAAAAAGGAAACCCCACACGCGCATCGTTAGGATTCTATGGTTTTCCTAGCGTTCCTTCCCACATTCTTTCCAAAAACTTCTCTACGTCTTCCTTCGACATTTTCCTCTTGCAGTACTCGGCAAAAGCCGGATAAGCCCTCGGATTTTCCGCCAGTATCTCAACAATCTCCCCGAGATCTTTCTTATCTGCCCCCTCCACCATACCAAGCGAAGTGGGAAGATTAAGATCCTCAAGAAGCTTCTTCACCGCATAAATGCCCTTATACGCGGCCTCACGCTTAGACAAGCCATCAATATCCTCGCCCATCGCATCTGCTATCTGCACCAACACATCCAAGCTAACCGGTATGTTCCACTCCATAGCGTATGGCAACGCTATTCCACAGGCCATCCCATGATGAATATGATAAAACGCTCCCACCGTGTGCGCAAACGCGTGCGCCTCCACATCTCCGGCATTACCCTCTGAAAGAGCCTCCATCAAAGTCGCCAGCGACATATTATAACGAGCCTTCAGATCGTCTCCATGCGCGGTTGCCCTACGAAGATTCTTTGAAATAAGCCGTATAGATTCAAACGCAAGCACCTGCGTAAGTGGAAAAGCATAAACAGCCAAAGCGGATTCTACCGCATGAGAAAGAGCGTCAAGACCCGTAGCCGCAGTAAGCCTAGGAGGCAACGTTAAAGTCAACATCGGATCAACAATAGCAACCTTAGCACGCACATCAACAAACCAGTACTTCACCTTCTCTTCAGCCAAGCTTACAACAGACTCCGAAGTAAACTCTGCTCCCGTACCCGACGTAGTCGGAATCGCAACGACCGGAACTCCAACCTGCTTCCATCCCCCATCAAAATACTGCCTTATGTTCCCAGGATTGGTTAACGCCCTCCCAACAACCTTCGCCGTATCCATGCTGCTTCCCCCACCAAGACCCACAACAAAGTCAACCTTAGCCTTCCTAGCGTAGTCAGCAGCCTCCTGAACAGACTCAACCGTGGGCTCAGGCAAAGCCCTACTGTAAACCTCAACATCAAAACCCTCTTTTCTCAGAGGTTTCGACGCCTTTTCGACAAGCCCCGCTTTCTCCACTCCTCTATCGGTTATGATTAAGCAGTGCTTATCTACGTTTAACTGCTTAGCTTCGGCACCAAGCTCTGCAATCGCATCGATGCCAAACAGAACCTTCTCTATCGACGAGAACGTATATACACCTCTTAAAGAACCGTATGCTTCACTCATGTAACGCGCCCCCTGTTTTATACACAGCATGTTGTACATAACGGGTATTTAATGATAATTTGCGTTATTGTGGTCTTGCGCGCGCCCCTAACGAGATACTCGTTTACTCATTTGTTTCTTGAAGCAATTCGGACACAAGGGAAGCGGTATTGTCTCCCATGAACCATCCTCAATTTTGATTTTCATCACATCCTCGTCGGTTAAGCTGGCACCGCATTCTACACATTTTCTTTTCTTCATAATTTCATGCTTCCCGCGCGCGCATACTAATGTTTTTCGAGAATCTGCCTCTGTTCATATGTTTGTGGATGGTAGAGTGGATGCGCAACGCAAAAGGTTATGCCTTCTAAAAGTTTTTGCTGGTCCCAAGTGGGCGGTTTTACGTTTTCGGTGATTGGCATCCACATGAGGTATATGCCAAAAACTTGTCCTTTGTATTTTGTTTTGTGTGCTACTCTAATTGAATCTAACCGTTTGAAGCCCCAGTTTTTCGATTTGCCGCTTCTTAAACCATGGGCTCCAATGGTTTTCTAAGGCTATAGTTGCGAAGCTAGACGCGTCCTTTTCACTTTTTATCATTTCTTCTAGGAGCTGTTTTCCAAAGTTGTGTCCCTTTGCTTTTCTTAAAACCCAGATGCAATTCATTACTATCATATTGTCACCCATTATTGGATAATAGGACACCTCTGCAGGTGAATACTCTATCTGGCCAACAATCTCTCCGTTGAAAATCAGCAGTTTTTTGTGAAACCCTTTTGGGATGGCTTTGTTCAGGTATTCTATTCTTTTTTTGTATCGTTTAAATGGACCTGTTATACACCTGTAAAGATATTTTTCGTATTCACCGATTTTGGTGATATCAACAATTTTAGTTTTAGAACCAGGCTTCATGTTAGCCATGCTTAGCTCATCTAGCCAGCTTTAAAATTTTACGCTCACAAGAAAGGATGGGCCATCCGCGATGTAAACCTGGTTTTTATTCCGATGTTGGTTCCTTTCTGCCGTATTGTATCACGTTCCATACTCGTTCATGCAGATAATATACCAGAATCTTCAACAGGAACTCTAGAGACCCAACACCTAAACTTATAACAAAATCTCTAGTGAAGACAAAAACTAAAAGTACCGTAGTTAACGTTGCCACTATTCGCCAACTTATCGCTTTCACTACGCTCCTAGCATGGGTTTCCACCATTATCAACCCCGATGTCTATTCAATCTTAGAGACTATTCCAGCATCTACAGTTTCTCTTTTTCGGCGTGCGCGTCGCCAGTCTAAACCGAAGCTTCCTGTACCCTGAATCCGTATTTTAGATTCATAATTCTTTTCTATCCGATCGTACCGTCTAAAAACCAATGAGGTACAATGAAATGAAAACAAATGTTGACAGAACGGGCGCTTCAAAGATTCTAAGAACAGTTCCTCCTGACAAAACATTCCTTTTCTTCGAGGACATCGGCAAATACACAGGAAGACTAGCGGCAAGTCTGGACGACTTTTGCGAAATCATCAAAATCATTGACAAAAAATCGCTGACGTTCCACTTCAGACGTGGAGACTACGAAAAATGGATCAAAGAAAGCATATACGATGCTCAACTAGCTCGAAGACTTAAAAGGATAAAGAAATCAAATTCCGGAGAAGAACTCAGAAAAAAGATACTTCACGCTGTAAGAAAACGCTTAGACGAACTACACGAAATGTCACTTTAGAAACCGCCCGCACACCGCGCACGCGCTCCATATTGCCCGTGTTGCGTTGCGAAGCCTCTTCTGCAAAAAATAAAATAGCACCCTCGCTACAACTTTACTATGGTAGTTAAAGTTGAGCAGGCTTGTCTTCAACCAAATCCTAAACGACGTCCTAGCCACTCTAGACACGCACATTTCCCTAACAAACCCAGAGAACGAGAGCCTGTACATGGAGCTACTCTACTTCTTCGGCTTGATAGGCGCAACTAACGAATGCGAAGCCCTAGAAGCCGCTTGGAAAGACCCCTACAACAGACGCGAAATAGAAGACTTCATCAAGGCATGGCTCAAAAAAAAGACAAGAAAGCGAAAGCCCGAACAAGTTATGATAGTCTAACCCAAAA
>JAOUPS010000114.1 GCA_029879735.1 Candidatus Bathyarchaeota archaeon
CTTTATAGCGGAGGCGAGAAGGCATAATGGACCCCTACGGGGTTATACTATACCCAGTAATGACGGAATCCGCAAGCCTAATGGTTGAAAAAGAGAACAAACTAGTCTTCATAGTCAACCTAAAAGCAAACAAAACCGATGTCAAAGGGGCTGTTGAAGAACTCTACGAGGTAAAAGTTGAAAAAGTTAACCTCCTCATCACGCCAAAAAGTGAGAAAAAAGCCTTTGTCAAGCTTCACCCTGAATATAAGGCGGCAGATGTCGCAATCAAGCTTGGGATATTATAAGATAAATTAGTGGAATGAGTAATGGGAAAGAGAATTCGTGTTCAAAGACGCGGGCGCGGCGGATCCACATTCAGAGCCTCAACCCATAAAAGAATAGCCCCCGCGCAATACCTGTTATTATCAACAAAAGACTATCTTGAAACAGCAATCACAGGAGTCATCGAAAAGCTTGTTCACGACCCTGGACGTGGGGCTCCCCTTGCACTTATAAGCTTTGAAAACGGGAAAAAATGTTACACGGTTGTTCCAGAAGGAGCTTATGAAGGCCAGCAGATACAGATGGGTGGAAAAGCCCCTGTTGAAGTGGGAAACATCCTTCCAGTAGGTAGAATTCCCGAAGGCACCATGATATGCAATATAGAACTCCATCCAGGAGACGGTGGCAAGATCGCAAAGGGCTCCGGAGCCTACTCAACAGTCGTGGCGCACACTCCGCAAGGGGCAATGATAAAGCTTCCATCTGGAAAGACTAGATACCTAAATGATTATTGTAGAGCAACAATTGGCGTGGTTTCAGGAGCTGGCAGAACAGAGAAACCCTTGCTTAAAGCAGGTGCAAAATTTCACATGATGAAAGCGAAAGGACATAAGTATCCGAGGACCCGCGGAAGAGCCATGATTGCCGCTGTGCATCCTTATGGCAGCAGCAAGAAGAGCGCACGAAAAGTTACAACTGTTTCACGTCATGCTCCGCCAGGACAAAAGGTTGGATTAATCGCGGCTAAAGGTACCGGACAAAAGAAGAGAAGAAGATAGATATCGTTGCTGTCCAGAAGGTTTATAGCATTTAATGTTAACAAAAGGTTGAGGAAAAATGCCGAGGGAATTTATATATCGTGGACACACGCTTGAACAACTGCAGAACATGTCGATGGATGAATTTATCAACTTGCTCCCCTCCAGACAAAGAAGGAGTCTCCATCGCGGTTTAACACCGGAGCAGAGAGCGATGCTTGAAAAAATAAGGAAGGCGAAGGAAGCTGTTAGAAAAGGGAGCAACATGATAGTTAAAACCCATGTACGTGACATGATCATCCTACCCGAAATGGTCGGCCTCACCATTCTCGTTCACAACGGCAAGGAATTCGTTTCAGTGGAGATAAAGCCAGAAATGACTGGGCATTACTTGGGCGAATTCGCGATAACCAACAGGCCTGTAAAACACGGAACACCCGGGATCGGTGCATCCCGCTCTTCGATGTACGTTCCGTTAAGGTAAAAGAGCAGAAGAAAGTCATTTTAGAGGTTATACTATTCCTGACGGCTTCTTTTCCGACGGCTTTTTAGTTGGCGAAATTCGCGGTAAAGGAATAGGCGGCGGAATGTTTAGCGTTCTAGATATCAACACTGATTCCACAAAGACAACGTTGGAAATTGACTGCACTACAACCGGTGGCGGCGGTTTCTTTTCATTGTATCCCTGATAAATCTTGCTAACCTCACCCTTATCTCCTGTCACGTACGCCCTTCCCTTGAGACTTATCTGCGCTATAGAAGGATTGTAATTAACCGTTAGAACAAAGGACACCTCCAAAAAATCTTCCGCTTTTTTCTCCATCTCAAATATATTAAGGTTCGTGTTTATCTTAATTGGTGGGATAGGTTTGCGAACATTCCAAAAGCGTTCAGCAGAAACGTTGGTTATCGAAACATTTACTTTAATCATTCAAACCATCAGAATTAGTCATGGCATCGCGTGATTTAAAAGTGTTTATTTATTGCTTTCAACGGGTTTGTAGCGTGTGAACCCGCAGCGTCCGCAAGTGTATCTGTCCCCGTGATCAGCCATAAAATATCCTGGGCCACACCTTTCACATGCTGGACGCAGCCTTGTTACCTTATCATCTTCTATCTTGTATAAGCCGAAAACTCCTCTTTCCTTTTTCTTCTTTTTCTCAGGTTTTTCGGCTTTCTTTTTTTCTTCTGGCGCTTCCTCTAAGTTTTCAGACACGTTCTATTCCCCTTTTTCTTCTTCTGGTTTTTCTGGGGGAACATTTCTCTTAACGATGTACTCTGGTTCAACAAGCCTTGCTTGTTCGACGGAATCGTAAACGTTTGCTAATCCGATTGCTGTATGCGTCCCAGTCTTGGTTTCAAATCTTTTGACAAAAACCAAATCTGCATCTGTTTTCAATGCTCTGGCAATAGCTTTTCTAGCTTCCAGTCGCGGCGGTGTGCTGCCTGTTTCGAAGTGTGCCACTTGGAAGCAAACTTCCCTTCGTTTCAGCAATAAGTTTCTATTCTTTGATATTACTTTGGCATCCATGATTTTTCTCGCCTGCATTCTTGACTTGATACAGTACCTCTCTATTTAGCTTTTCGAAACACTTTCCATAGCTTTTAGGATTTCAGCCACTTCTGCTTTCTTCTCACGCGTGGCTTTAACTATAACCACGCCCTCACGTGGTTGACCATACACGATGAAAGAGTTTTCCGGTGCATGCAAGACAGCGACAAGCGTCAACAAGTCTTCTTCTCCATCCACAACTATTTTAATACGACGATTGCTTTCCAATGCTTCTTGGATTGCTGTGAGGGCCTCGTCTGTTATTGTTCCAGGGGGATTCTCAACCATGGCCGTTTCGTCTGCTCCGAGTGCAACTGGCTTTATGCTCTTTCTCATAACTCTGTTATCCACAATTGACAGGTGAGGGAAAATGTTGTTTTTTACAAGGTTTTTTGAAACGGTGTCTCCAACAGAAATTATCATTGGCGGTTTTTCTTTCTTTACGACGTCCTTAAACTTTTTTATTGTTTCGCTGAATGAACCTCGAATCAGCATGCCAAGGGGTTTCTTGAGCTTTCTACGTAATTCTGGCGTAAGCCTATGCACGATAGTCAATTCATCTAACCTTTAATGCGTAACGCCCTTTTTCTTTGATGTTCATGGCTCTTGCGATTGCTGAGTCTTCTTGGTCGAATATTATGACTAACCCGCTGAAGTCGTCGCTCAAGGTTGGTGTTTTACATCGTGGGCAGATGTTTCCAGTGGTTATGAGATGGCATGTTGAGCAAGCTTTCTCAGTCATTCAAGGCACCCTATTTTTGGGCTGTCTCCTCTTTCTTCGCTGTCTCTTTCTCCACCGCTTCTTTTATTTTCTGTACTTCCTGCTCAATCCACTGTAGCTTGCCGAGAAAGGGCTGTCTAGCTGTTACGCCTATTTTTCCCGAGCTTCCAGATCTACCGAGTGAAACGGCTGTTATTCGAACGCGGACCTGGTCTCCGCTCGTCAGTTTTCTTCGCGTTTCCTTTCCTATCAGAACTCCTTGTTTTTCATCGTAAGAAATGAAGTCGTCCATGAGCTGTGAGACGTGAAGCAGAGCGTCGATGGGTCCTATGCGTACGAAGGCTCCGAAATCTGCGATCTCAACAACTTCTCCTTCAACTATTTCTTGGATCCTGGGGTAAAATGTTAACAGAGAAAAGTTTACTTTGTGGTAGGCGGCTCCGTCGCCTGGGATTATTTTTCCAACTGGACTTACTTTCGCATCGGTCACGGCTATAACGTAACCTAACTCCTCATCCATCATCCCTTCATATTTTGCCTTAACTTGTTGATGTCCAACAGTTCCTAAGGGGTTACCAAAGGTTTCAGGTGGGATGCGAATAGTGTCTTCAAGGGTTACAAGTTTAAACAGAGGTTATGTCCTCCCGTCAATTTCTAAGCGTGACTTTTGCCTCACATAAATAACTGGCACATTTATATTTCTTAGCCTCTTTCTAAGCTCCCTATCATTTGTAAACACTGGACAATTCCATTCCTGAGCCATCTGAACAACAGCTTCATCCGGAGAACCCACAAATTTTTCGTTCAACTCGAAAAGCCTGCACTTTTCAGCTAGTGTCAATGCGTAAGAAGCGTTTTTCCGCATCTTAGGTGAACTTTTCTCGACAATTTTTTCAAGCTCCCGTCGGATTGGCGAAAGTAAGATCGGCTCGAAATTCACGTTTAGGAGCGTTTTTAACTCCTCAAAGATATCGATTTTGAACTGAAGGGGAACAAACAAGGCGTTTGCATCCAAAATTATCTTTAGGCTTTCCTTTTCAGGTCTGGAGTCTGTCGACATATTATTTTATCATTCCGTATCCTATAAGTCTCCACCTGCCGGCTATTTTTCTGCTTATCGCAACTCTTGAACCCGTTTGTGCACAAACGGGTCTAGTAAGCCTAAGCGTAGTCGCAGTCTTCTTTGTTGAGGTGACTTTTCCGGCGGTTATCGCGGCACCCACGTGCAGAAGTAATGTTTCACCCATGCTTATTTTTTCAACCTTCACGAGCTCTTTTGTTCCAACAGCTCGCTCAAGGATGTGGGTTTCTAAGGTTAATTCTGACAGTGTTGAGGGAAGCATCTCTGTCTTTCCAGCCATATTACCTGTTAATCCATCCGCCTTTGAAAATGACGGATCTAAGAGGGTTCCCACTCCCACTAGCCCGCCGCAATGTGCTTCCTTTACGTTTTTTCCGCCTGCGTGCAAGCTAACTATTTCGCTGAACAAAGGGTTATAGACGTTCCTTCCCTCTTTTTCTGCACTTATTCCTGGGCGAAGCTCTACCTCCTCTCCAACCACAAATTTGCCCTGCAGTATTGTCCCTCCAATGACTCCTCCTTCCAGTTTCTCGATGGGGATTCCCGGCTTGTTAACATCGAATGAGCGAACCACATACATTAGCGGAGTTTTTGTTTCATCCCTTTTCGGGGTTGGTATTGACTCTTCCATTGTTTGGACGAGGACATCCGTGTTGACTGCTCGTTGTGCCGAAACAGGGATTATGGGAGCGTTTTCTGCAATCGTTCCTTTAACAAAGTTTCTAATCTCCTCATAACTTTTGCGAGCCCTCTTCTCATCAACGATATCGATTTTGTTTTGTGCAATAACGATGTTTCTTATACCAACAATTTCGGCGGCTGCCAAATGCTCTCTTGTTTGTGGCTGCGGACACGGTTCGTCCGCTGCTATGACAAGTATCGCTCCATCCATAATTGCTGCTCCGGAGAGCATCGTCGCCATCAACGCTTCATGGCCTGGTGCGTCCACGAAGCTGACTGCTCGGACAAAAGTTGTTTTTGAACCGCAACATGGGCAAACTGGCTCTGTAGAATAGTTTT
>JAOUPS010000115.1 GCA_029879735.1 Candidatus Bathyarchaeota archaeon
CGACAGATCCTTTGGTGAGATTTCCTGCTTTACAGCTTCTACTTCTATTGGTGTTCCATGCTCGTCTGAACCGCTGACCATGACGACTTCTTCGCCTTTCATTCGATAATACCTGGCTGCAACATCAACTGACAAAACCTGCACTAAGGTGCCTAAATGCGGAAGATGGTTTACATATGGCCATCCACAAGCAACTAGAATTTTTCCGAGAGCCGTGCACCTCCAACATTTCCGTTCATACTCGTTAACACTTGTGAATTCTATTACTTAAATTATAAGGTGGTGCAAGTTTTATTTTAGAGCTAAGATTTAATTGGCGACAGCACGCGCTAATGAGATTTCAGTTATTTCTAAATTCTAAGCTGGTAACTAGAATTTCTAAAAAATAGATCAGTTTAGAAAATAGAAATTAGAAAATAGCCCTTCAGCCTTCTTTTTCGACGGGTTCAATAATCACTGCAGTTCCGTACGCAGAGAACAACGTGGCTGTTCCATTAAGAATGTCGCTTGTCTCGAAGTCTGCTCTGACTACGGCGTTGGCTCCCATCTCTCTGGCGTTTTCGATCAGTCTTCTTAAAGAGTCACTTCTTGCCTTTTCTGCTTCTGAACTGTAAGATGTCACTTCACCCCCGAACATTCCTTCAATCCCAGCGATGATTTTCCCACCCACTCCCCTAGTCCGCACCGTCAATCCATGAGCGACTCCTAAAACCCTCACAATTCGATAGCCTGGCAGAGTAGGCGTAGTAACAACGATAACTTCACTGTGTTCTCTACTAAACGATGCACCACAGCTTGGACAAAAGTTCGCGTTCGCAGGCGATTTCTTTCCACATATCGGACAATACTTCTCTTCCAACTGGAACCACCTGATTTTCTATCCAGATATCCCATTCTTAAGTTTTGCTGAGTCAAACAAGATAAAAGATGTGATTTTACAAGAAATAAGATATTTTGTAATTACAATTTATAGAATCATAGTCTAAATACGCTTTTCGAACAGTGTTGTAGGTTGTGTACGCGAAGTTAAGTGGGCTAATTTGTGAAAAGGCCTGGACGCATTGAAGTTTCTAATTCCATGGTTCATAATTTATAATAAGGAAAACTCTTACTTATGATGTGTGAGTGGTTGCCATGGGAAAACTCGAAGACATTGTTGTTTCAACGCTTGAAAGTTCTGATGAAGGGTTGACTCTTGCTGAGATTGCTGAGAGGATTGGACAATCCGAAAAGAAGGTTTTCAAAGCCTTGCGCAAGCTGTTTAACAAAGGCATAATTGATTCCGAGAATCGTCGCTACAAGCTCTCGAATCGCTAGCACACGTAACTGTTAGAGAACGTTCTAAATTTCCGCGTGTTAATCACAAAATTCTAATTTCTAAATTCTAGGCCGATAGAAAAGAAGAGGCGTAACTTTGGCTATTTCCTAGTCATTGCGTAGCGCACGCTAATTTATTTCACTTAAATGAAATGGGGGATTATTGCTGTTTTACTCTTCTCTTTCCTCTTTCGGCCACATCATCTTTGGTCTACGCGATGAAAGGAATATCGTTGCGGCTATTATGATTGTGCAGATGATTGTTAGCACGACTTGGACTGTGAAAAGCGTCACGATTTGCTCCATATGCCGAGGCGTTTCAGCAACTGTTATAGAAGGCTTCTGGAGGAGGGGGATGTAGATGTCTCCATCCTCGGTTTGAACTATGACATCGACGCTTGTGGACACAGCCCTTCCATCAGTAGGCACAGTAAATGTTGTCTCCGTTACATAAACTCCTTTGCTTACAACAGCTTCGTTGACTTCTAGGGTTTTGTTTCCTTCCCACTGGTCATTCTTGTATGCTCGCCAATACTCGAAAATTATGATTATTTTTTCGATTTCTACTGCGTCGGGTCCGTCATTGTAGCAGACTATATATAGAGTTCCGGTTTCGCCAGGAGCGTACTCTGATCTGTCTGTCCAAACTGTTATTTTTTTTGGTTCTTGTGCGCTTGCTAGGGAAACTAATGAAACTATTGAAAAAGTCACCATGATCAAAGCGAATATTTTCTTACTCAAGTTTGTCACCTAAATTATGAGTTTAAGACCTAAAGTTATTTAAAACTTACCGCTTGATCCTAGAATTTCCCGTAAAAGCTCTTTCATTTCAATTGCTGAAGCATTTGACCTTACCCCCCTAGAATTGAAATGTGTTAAAAAGGCTTGAAAGCCCCTTTCTCTTAGAGCTTCGACAACTCTTCTAACCGGTGGAACCGGTAAGGTTAACGCGTCACAGAGTTTGTCAAGCACGTAGTATGTAATGGGCGCCTCAACTTCATTTTTTATCAAACCCGAAATTTTCAGAATTTTTTTTATGTGCTTAAATGTCCTCTGATTGGTTTCTTTCTCCATCAACTCACAAAACCGCCTATCAAATATCTTCCCAAGCCACAATGGTCCAGCAACATTAATTTTTGAGCCACATTCACTACATTTCCCAGAACCGTTAGTTAGGAAAAGTCCTTTTGCCAGTTCTCTATGGAAGCATTTGAAACAATGATATATGTATCCCATGTTTCTGATGTTCTCGTCAGCCTTTTTAGCACCGTGCTTTATTGTTGCGTAAAGTCTAATATAGTGGCTCGTGCTGTGACTGAAGAGTATGCTTATGCTTATGTCGTATTTTGCCGCTGTCATGGCTAGGCATCCGGCCAAAAGTCTAACAGCCAGCTCGTGGCAGTACTCTGTGCGTAAGGGTTTTCCTCCGTACTTTCTGATGCAAGCCTTTGGATGAACCCCACATAGGGGAGCCATGTCTGTTGCTGTTAAAGCCAAGAGGCCGCCGTTGCGTAAAGCGCGAACAGAGGAGTCAAGATAAGGCACCGGAGAGCCGAAGGGGTCTATGTCTATGGCATCGAATCTTTTGCGTGGTGCACCATAACTGCTGAGGAGAAAGTTTGCGTCTTCATTTTCCACGCTGACTCGTTCGCTTAGCCCGTTCATTTGCACATTGTAGCTGGCGAGTTGAAAGGCTTTAACGTTAATATCGTTAATCACGACGTTTTTAACTCCTTCAACTTCTACTGCGAAGCGTATTCCCCTAAAACCGCAACCAGCTAACGGTTCACAAGCAGAGATCTCGCGGTTGAGCGTTCTTTGATAAGCTTGTAAGGCTAAAACCGCAATATCGCGGTTCAACTCCATAACCGGATTATAAAAAACAGGAGCCTTCGACGGAGCATACTCAGAAGGCGACGTTACAAATGCTCTGAGCTTTGGAACAAGAACCTTGACTTTACCTTCTTGCATAATTTCCGTTGGGAAACCCGCCTTAAAGATTTCATCTTTCATGTCTTTCTTTTTCACCCAAAATGTCTGCTTTACATAAACAAGTCACAATTATGACAAACCATTTTAGGAATATTAGACTTCTGATAAGAAGGGAAAGTTTATTGAAAAAACGATTGTTGTTTATAACTGGCAGTCCGGGCTCAGGGAAGACAAGCGTTTTGTTGAGGGTTATTGAAGCCTTAAAGGCGAGAGGCCACAGTGTGGGTGGAATGATAAGCCGTGAAGTTCGCACATGTGGAACCCGTGTTGGTTTTGAAGTTTTAGATTTAAGTAATGGTAGAAGAGGCTGGCTTGCCCATGTAAATCAAAAGCAAGGTCCATGGGTTGGCAGATACCGTGTAAACTTAGAAGACCTTAACGATATAGGTGCAGGGGCAATAGTCAAGGCTGTTGAAAACTTTGACGTAATCGCCATAGATGAAATTGGACCGATGGAACTGCATTCAGGAAGGTTTAAAGAGGCCGTTAAGAGGGCTGTTGAAAGTGGAAAGCTTGTGATTGGTACCGTTCACTTGAAGGCGAGGGATAATCTGATAGAGGAAGTGAAGCTGAGAGAGGACGCTGAAATATACAGGGTGACGTGTGAAAACAGGGGGAGTCTGCACGAAACTATTGTTGGAAAAGCCGCTGAATTTCTGGCAAAAGCCACTGAAGAATAAAGTGTTATAACTTTCGATGGTGAATCTAGTTTAAAAGAAGGAGTTTCTATGCTGGTTGCCGGTGTTGACGATGCAGGACGCGGCTCCGTAATAGGCCCACTCGTTATTGCGGGAGTTCTATTGAAAGAGGAAGAAATACACAAGCTTGTCCAATTAGGCGTTAAGGATTCTAAGCTTTTATCTCCACGAAGGCGTGAGATGCTGGCCGTTGAAATCAAGCGAATCGCCCTAAAACACAGCGTGATAAAGTTGTCGCCAAAAGACATTGACAAGGTTGTTCAAACCGGCAGAAAACTTCATAGACTAAATAGGTTGGAGGCGCAGACCATGGCGAAAGTTATTGAGCTGCTTAAGCCAGACATAGCCTATGTTGACGCTTCGGATGTTTTGGAAGAACGTTTCAAACAACACATTTCAGAATGCCTACCTTTCAGAGTTGAGATAGTTTCGGAGCATAAGGCTGACATGAGATATCCAATAGTCTCAGCTGCTTCAATAATTGCTAAGGTGGAAAGGGACATGGAAATTGCAGAGTTAAAGGAAAAATACGGGGATTTCGGGTGCGGTTACCCAACAGACCCCAAAACCATAAGCTTTCTCCAGCAGTGCCTCAAAGAATTCGGGAAGTATCCGGATTTTGTTAGGAAATCGTGGAAAACTGCCAAGAAGGCCAAAAGCGAAAAAAATACACGCCAGACGAAGCTTATTTAAGGTTTACAACCAAGTCTTCCGGACACTTAATTTTTGAGAATTCCTCGCTGTGAATGCATGAAATTTCTGTGTTTAATGGCTTCTGCTTGTCCGTTATGAGAATTGGGTGTGCCCTCACGACTCTGCTGACGCTTAAGATTTCGTCTATTCTTCTGTTCAGCTCTCGTTCTTTATTGTCTGCAACTCCGCCTATGATTTTCATTTTTTCTTCTGGAACGTTTATGACGAAGTCGAAGGGTGCCTTCTTAACGGGAGCTGCCATAATGTCGTATCGGGCAAGTTTTCTGAAAATCTTCTGTAGAAGCCTATTCTTGGTGATTATTCGTCTGGCCGCTGTTAGAAGGTGTTTTTGCTGAGTTTTTGATTTTTCGAATATATTTGTTGGTTTCGCCACTGGAATTCCTAGAATGCATATCAGGTTGTATGCTGCTGAAACTGAGGCCTTAGCCATTTCCCGCTCATACCCGTAAAGGGTTCTCCTCGATATGCCCATCATCTCAGCCATTTCTCCGATGGACAGACCCAGTTCTTGTCTTCTCCGCTTAATTGCCTCTCCGTTAATTTCAACGTAATAGCCTCCTGGACCAGCCTGGATTAGCGGGTATGTTTTGCGGAACACCATGTTCTCAAACGTTTT
>JAOUPS010000116.1 GCA_029879735.1 Candidatus Bathyarchaeota archaeon
TCATATGAAGCCAGAGAACATTCTCGTTGCTGGTGGAGCAATCGGCGGCAACTTTCTTGTTTTCTACAGCCTTGTTGAACCAGGTGACACGGTTATATCGGTATTTCCAGCGTATCAGCAATTGTACAGTGTGGCTAAATCATTGGGTGCGAACGTCAAGCTGTTGCCTTTGCGCGAGGATAATCAATGGTTACCTTGTGCCGCCGAGTTGGCTGAACTCGTTGATGACAAGACCAAGCTTATCGTAATCAACAATCCGCACAATCCTACGGGAAGTCTCATCGATGCTGACCTTTTGAAAAGAATCTGTGCTATTGCGGAAGAGGCAGGTGCATATTTGCTCTGCGACGAGGCATATGGGGGTCTCTACGTCAGACCGAATGATTTCGTTCCCTCTGCGGTAGATCTCAGCGAGAATGCTGTAGTGACGGGATCCTTCTCCAAAGCGCTTTCGCTCACAGGGTTGCGTCTAGGATGGATCGCTGCCAGTACGCAGATCATCGAAGAGTGCATGCTTCACAGGGACTATACGACAATCAGTCACGGTGTGATTGACGATGCTCTTGCGGCTCTCGCTATGAAACATGTAGATCGAATCTACAAACGCAACCTGAAAATCATCCGCACTAATCACCTGACCCTTTCACGTTGGATCGAAAACGAACCGCTGATCGACTGGATTCCTCCGAGAGCAGGAAGCGTTGCTTTTCTTCGGCACAATCTCAAGATGCTCTCTGAAGATATTTGTCTACGCCTTATTCAAGATAAAGGAACGTTCCTTGTTCCTGGTTCATGTTTTGAGATGGAAGGATTTTTGAGAATGGGTTATGGATGCAAAACTGAAATTCTGAAGGCGGGCTTGTCACGATTCAAGGACTTCTTGAACTCTTATCGCTAGATTGCGATTAATGACCGAGCGCTAGATTAGCGTGCGAAAAGAGTTTTATTTCTACGTAAGAAACCATTGAATAGGGGAAAACATGTTAAACTTAGCCGATGAAATGAAGAAATTGGCTTTGTCGAGTGACATGGACTATGTAGGTATCGCATCTGTTGACCGTTTCAAAAACGCCCCAGACGGTTGGAAGCCAAACGATTTGTTGAAGAGTTGTAGGTCTGTTGTTTCTTTAGGGCTGAGGATGGGCAAAGGCGTTAGAACCGCAAATCAGCGGGCCTACGACGGGCTTAGACACGGCATCTACATATACATGGTATTCGGCTACACATTTTTGAATGAAAGGTTGAACCTAGCTGCTTTTCGCATTTCTAGGTTGCTGGAAAAGAAAGGTTACACCTCAATCCCCATTCCTGCCTCATCCCCTTCAGATCCTTACACGATCAGAGGGTCCTTTTCCCACAGACATGCCGCTGTTGCAGCTGGCCTGGGCGAGTTTGGTTGGAACGGGCTTCTAATAACCTCTGATGCAGGTCCGAGAGTTCGCTCAGTCTCGGTTTTGACAGAAGCTGAACTTTCGCCGGATCCCATGTATTCGGGAGACAAGATATGTAGCAGGGAAAAGTGCGGTGTATGCGTCTCTGTTTGTCCTACAAACGCTATTAGTGAAAATGAAAGTGTGAGAATTGAAATAGGTGGCAAGACCTTTGAATATGCAAAATTGGACAAGCTCCGGTGTAGATATGGTATCAATGGGTTAGTCAAGAACGCTTTGGGGCGGCAGGACGTACAAATGCCCATCAATCCTACGCCAGAAGATTATCTAGAGGCTCTCGCGCAAGAAAATCCGTGGCAAAAAATGGAAAGACATGCAAGCATGTGCGGTAGATGTATCATCAATTGTCCAGTACCACAAATCAAAACTTGACATTTCGATCGATCGAATCTCCCATCTAAAAGCGTATTGAACCGCACTTATTTCTGTGGACAAGTGTTTCCAGTGGCTTTCGGGGGCGCGTTTCTGGAGACGGTTTCTCAGCTGGGTAGCCGATAGGTAGGATGGCGACGGGTTTGTAGTCTTTGGGGATTTTGAGCAGTTTGTTGAGGAAACGTGTGTCGCTTGGTGTGTAGGTGAGGGTTCCGAAGCCTTGGCTTGCCGCTTGAAGCAGAACGTAAGCGATGGACATCCATGTGGACTCAAGCCAGTAGGGGGTGGCTTTCGTGTATCCGGCTACGACGATCAGGGCTGGGGCTTCGGTTAAGAAGCTCTTTTGAGGAGTTATTCCCTGTTTCTTGAACCAGTTTTTCAGCGATTTTGGAGCTTTGCGGTGGAAGTTTTTTTCCACCATTTCAGCTTCCTTTCTAATCTCTTGCTTTAGTTCGCTGTCGGTGACCAGAATGTACGTCCATGGTTGTTGGTTGGCGCCAGAAGGGGCTAGTCTCCCAGCTTCCAGCACTTGCAGGATTTCTTTTACGGGAATCTGCTGTTTCTTGTATTTGCGGATGCTTCTCCGGTTTCTCATCACGTCTAGAAGAGTCAATTGTTTGTTGTCACCTTTTGCTTGTTCGAAAAAAGATGTGCTAGTGGATTTTGCTTCCTACTGCCACATCTTTTTCCGGCTTTATCAAAACCACGTTGCCCTTGTCGTCTTCCGCTGCAAAGATCATGCATTGGGACTCTATACCCATAAATTTCTTTCTCTGAAGGTTTAGAAGAAACGCGTATTTGTTGCCCACCAGCTCTTCAGGCTTGTACCATTGTAGTAGTCCGGCGACGCCTTGTCTCTTCTCGGTTCCAAAGTCTACTATCATGCGGATCAGGTTTCTGGAGCCAGCTATCTGCTTTGCTTCAACAACCTTTCCCACTCTCATGTCCAGCTTCATGAGCTCGTTAAAGGATATTTCTGCCATGCCAGATCACCAATCTTCTTTCCCATAGTCTTTTACGATATTAATTTTGTGTAAAAATAGCGTTACCTTTAACGTTGAATATTGATGTTAGGAATGGCAAGAGACGGAATAGAACGTACGTCGCAGCTTATACACGAAAACGTAAAAGCGGAGTGCATATGCACTTCATATGTTCAACATGATCTATTACAGAAAGGGGGGGTTGCGGGGACATCTCCACTAGGGGAGATTGTATTAGAGTGCTGTCCACCCTCCGTCAGCGAATATTGTCTGTCCGGTGACGTAGTTAGAGGCTGGGGATGCTAGGTACATGAGTGCCGCTTTCAGGTCTAATGGTTCTCCTGTTCTTGCTAGCGGCGTTCTGGAAAGTATGTGTTCTAACGACTTTTCATCTTGGAAGATTGGTGCTGTCATTTCGCTTGGGAAAAATCCGGGGGCAATGGCGTTCACATTTATTTTGTAAGGTGCCCATTCTATTGCTAAGGCTCTTGTTAGGTTTATGACGGCTCCTTTAGATGCGTAGTATGGTGCTGCTGGAAATATGTCGCCTACAGCTCCATAGATGGAAGCAATGTTCACTATTTTTCCATATTTTTTCTTGATCATTTCACGTGCGGCGGTTCTTGCGCATAAGAAGACACCTGTCAAGTTGACATCTATCACTTTTTTCCATTCTTCGAGACTCATGTCAACGGATGGGCTTAAAGATGCAACTCCAGCGTTGTTAACTAAGATTTCCAGCGATCCGAACTTTTCTGTAGCGGTTTTTACCATGTTGATTACTTGTTCCTCTCGAGTTACGTCTGTTTTAACTGGAATCACTTTAACATCGTATTTATTGGCTAAGTCTTCAGCTACCTTGACAAGCTTTTCATGTCTTCTAGCGGCAATTACAAGGTTTACTCCACGTTCAGCCAATGTTTCGGCAAACGTCACACCCAAGCCGCTAGAAGCGCCAGTTACGATTGCCGTTTGACCTTTTACAGCAAAACATAACTCCATAACAGTTTTACTCAAGTTAAATCACCAGTTTGCACGGCGCAATTTCACTTGTTCTTCATCGACAACTAAAATAAAAACTTTCGTAAGATAATAGCGCGTGCAGAAATGACCCCATTTTACACGCCAATCAAAGGAACAAAGCAGAACTAATACGCCCGCATATTTTTTGGTTCTCACTATTTTGCACTTTTACAGCAATTTTCACACTCTTATCATGGTCAAGTTTTTGTCTCACATACACTCTCATTCTGCAACAGCTTGTTAAATGTTAACGAATATATTAGACTGGTATATCTTCAAGACTTAACAAGCTTTTTAGGTGAAGATGCTGGGATTACTTACGCACGCGCACCAGTGGAGGAATGTTTTTTGAACATTAATAGGATGAAACTTCGTGCTTTTCGTTTGAGACAAGTAATTATTTCGAAGAAAAAACGAAGGGAACAGACGGTTGAAGAATATGCGCGCCTTATCTGGCTGATCAATAGTCATTCAGAGCCGTACGCATCTGAAAAAGTGTATCACTGAATCATAGCATGTTATGGGTGGTCTGGTGAATATGCGAAGGTCAAAGCTGGAAATGTATGTTGATATCCTTAAGGTTCTGGCTCGTCATGGACCTTTGAAGCTGACTCACATTATGTACAAGGCTAACATAAACTGTAGCGTTCTGAAACAAAATTTGGACTTTTTAATCCAGCAGAACCTCGTTGAAGAACAAACACTGCACAAGAAAAGAAACAAAAAAAGAGTTTTTTACGCCATCACGGAAAGAGGTAGAACCGTACTCAAATACTTCAGGGAACTAAATAGTGCTCTGCAAATAACTGAGGAAGCAAGCAAGGTCCCAGCATTGCTATATTAAGCTTGGGCGCGCAAAAACCCATAACTCTATTTGCCTTTTTCACAGCGAGTAGGTAGATTCTTGATATTGTGGCGTCAGAATTCAGTAGCGCCATGTCCTACGGACCTTCTCAGGGCTTGAACTGAATGAGAGAATGATGGCGGCAGTAGATGATTTCCTCAAGAAGCAACACTCATTAATCTATTTGGAAGGGGTGTCTTTGAATTTTTCTGAAGCAGGTGCTCCGCCAATTCCCCAGTGCGATTTTGGGATCTCATGCACGATTACTTCCACAGCACGCTCAGGAATGCCCAGATCTACGAAAACTTCAGTTATTTTTTGTATCACGGTCTTGGCTTTTTCCTGTCCAAAACCTTCCCAGACGTTTACATGAACGATTGGCATTTTTCTAACTCCTAACGGTAAATTGATAACTCTGTATTAGGACGAGACCTTATATAAGCCTCATTCCCCAGCCTTAAAATCACAAAATCGAGCAGAGGTAGCATCTTCTTTTTGTATAATCTTTCTGCATTGCCACGCAAATCCCGCGCGCGCGAGGGGAGGGGGGGTATAGGGGGGTTTAATAAAAAAATATAGGGGGGTCTATGAGAGAGAGACTAAATTAGCAGTGCATCGCAAACTTAATACGAGAGCTTTTTAACCTACCATGCT
>JAOUPS010000051.1 GCA_029879735.1 Candidatus Bathyarchaeota archaeon
TCTCGTATTAGGAGTTGTGCCATCTAGAATTATATCGAAGATTCTTCTACAAGTCATAAAAACCGAAGCAGAAGACGTACACATTTGTTCTCATTTCAAAGGAGGTGATGAAACTATGACCGAAAAATGGCCTTCCAGCTCATCCTTAAGGTAGCGCGCGCGTTATGGATGTACACTCACTAGTTTTTTGGGTATTAGATTCATTAGGTCTTTCAAGGTTTTGCATTCGTTGATTTCATTCTGAGTTATAAATAGACTGATTTTTCCTCCTTTGGCAAGAAAAACGGCTGGGATAGGATTGGCGTTCATCATGTTATGTGGATGAGACTTTAGTTTTCTAAGAAATTCATCGCGATGTAGAAATTCTACAGGTATCTTGAGTTTGTCAATAAATGCTTTCCATTCATCTTTCATTCTAACTGTTCCATAAGAAAGGGCGCACAGATTGCATTGATATGTACTGGGTTAGACTATCTTATGCAGACCGTCTTTAACAATATTGAAGAACCCACTATCAGCGTTGTAAACAAGAATTAATTCCATTTCTGAATTTGTCGTGTTAAGCAACTCCGTTGTCTCGCTTAAATGTGGGTGAAGTACCAGTGTTCTTCGAAATCATCCTTTTCAACTGGACTAGTCCTGAGTTCTCCTTGACGTTTAGGTGCAATGAAAACCGATTCTCCCTTTTCTAAATGATTTTTGACCTTTTCAAAATCGATCTTTGAAACCTCTTCAACGACAACACGCTGACTTTCGTCATTCTTCAAGAAGAAAATTCGAAAGGTTAAACGGTCAACCCGAATATTCCTTAACATGATCTCTCATTACCTCCAATTAACTTTTCAGACGTCTTTCTTCTCTTTTTCAAAATTGATGAGAAACATCAACGACGACTCGATTTCTTCATGTGCGTCTTCTTATGTTCTTCCAATCTTTCCCTAGTCTTGAAGGTCATACCACAGGCTTTACATTTGTGGTTTTCAGCCATTGAAATCACCTCCTGTGAAGGTATATTCTTCGATTTTCATGTGAATCGCCTCGCGTTTTCAAGAAAAAAGATGGAACCGTTTCTTCTTTCTCTGGGTCTCTTGACATTGTTCTTACACCTCAGTATTAAGGGCTCTTTGTGAACTTTTAAGTGTGTGTGACTGTTGTGCCACAGCCACATATATTTAAAAGTCTCACGCTGTATGCGCATACACGAGTGAGAGACAAATGGAAGAAGTCATCGTAGCTGAAGGTTTGACAAGGGTATTTAACAAGTCGCTTGTAGCAGTTGACCACGTGGACTTTGGTGTGAGAAAGGGTGAAATCTTCGGTTTTTTGGGGCCTAATGGTGCAGGGAAGACTACAACAATCAATATGCTGATAACGGTTCTGAAATCCACAGAAGGCGATGCAACAGTATGTGGCTTCGACATAAAAAAGGAAGCCAGTGATGTCAGAAGCTGCATCGGTGTTGTACCGCAGGAATATACTGCTGACGAAGACCTCACTGGGCTGGAGAATATTTTGCTCTGCGCGGATCTTTATGGCATTCCAAGAAAAGTCTCCAAACAAAGAGCGAACGAACTTCTCGAGCTAGTTGAACTTTCCAAATTCAAAGATAAAAAGGTTGAAACCTATTCAGGAGGTATGAGGCGAAGACTTGAACTCGCTTGTGGGCTAATAAATCGTCCTGAAGTTTTGTTCTTAGACGAGCCAACTCTCGGTCTAGATGTGCAAACCCGAAGAGCAACTTGGGGTTACATTAAAAGGTTAAAGGAGGAATTCGGCATGACCCTCTTCATGACAACCCACTATTTGGAAGAGGCAGATAGCCTCTGTGACAGAGTAGCCATAATCGACCAAGGCAAAATAATCGCTCTTGACACACCAGACGCCTTGAAAGAAAGCCTCGGAGGCGACATAATGACGTTGGCCATAGAACAAAAAGAGGCGGACGTCACCGGTTTGATAGAAACAACACCTAGGGTGAAAGAAGTGAAGAAGCAAGACAATATTTACAGGGTGAAAGTCGAGAATGGAGAAGAAACAGCGCCGCAAATATTGAGTCTATTGATGGCCAAAGGGTATAAAGTAGTCAACCTTTCGTTGACAAAACCCACGCTTGATGAAGTCTATCTCGAATATACTGGCAAATCAATGAGAGAGGAAGAGGCAACTCAAGAAAGCATGTTTAGCAAAAGAATCACTATGAGGAGGGCTAGGCACCGATGACTGCCAGAAACCAGAATTCGAAAAATCCTCTGCATGGGCTGTGGGCATTGACTAACCGAGAACTTAAGAAATGGTATAAAGAGCCCATTTTTCTTTTCATGTCGATAATCCAGCCGGTGATATGGATGGGATTGTTCGGCAAAGCCATGAACATTGGCTCCATCTTCACAAGCACGGATTTTCCAGTGCCGCCAGGAGTCGACCCGCAGGTAATCTCGCAACAAATAATGGAACAAACCTTCGGAACTTCCGATTATTTCTCCTACATGTCAGTGGGGATTCTCTCTTTCGTTGTCTTGTTTACGGCGATGTTCAGCGGTATGTCGATGGTGTGGGATAGACGGCTGGGCTTTCTTAACAAAGCCCTCAGTACGCCTGTTGCAAGAGGTTCAATAATTTTCGCGAAAGTCTTCTCCGCAGTTGTAAGATCATTGATACAAGCAGGCATAGTCCTTATAGTCGCTTTTTTACTAGGTCTGCAGTTGAATCCAAACTTCAACGTATTCAATGCCTTCGGCGTTTTCGCAGCATTATTCTTGGTATGCATAGGCCTTTCATCAATTTTCATACTCATCGCTATTAGATCAACGAGATGGGAAACACAGATGGCGGTTGTGAACTTGCTAAATCTTCCACTACTCTTCGGAAGCAACGCACTGTTTCCAACAAAATTGATGCCTGACTGGCTACAAACGTTCGCAAAAATAAACCCTATAACTTATGTAACAGATGCAACAAGGCAACTCATACTATTCCAAACAGACGTTGCACAGTTGACATTTGACTTCGTGTTTCTCGCTGGCTTTGCATTAATCTTTTCAACGATTGGACTTATGCTATCTTGGCGATACCTGTCCAGATAAGTGAATAAGTTAGATCGCGCGGGCTCAAACTCTCAAATTTATTTTGGTACTTTAAAAAACACGTTTTAACATTATGGGAATGTTAGAAAGTACCAAACTGTAGTGCGCGCGTAATGAGAGAACAACACGTGCACAGTAAGGGATGAGTCTATAGTTTTCTGATTTCCATTCTTCCTAGTCTGTTATCTATTCCTGTGAAGAGGGCTGTGCCATGAGCTCTGGATATTTCGCTGAATAGGTTTATTGGGTCTTTGCTTTTGTTCAGCATGTTGGCGTTGTAAGCGCATATGGCAATCATTGGGACGTCCAAGACCATATGGAGTGCTTTCTCATATTCTATTAGTTCTCGGACTAAGTGGTGTCTGAAGAAACACGCCATTTCTCCAGTAACTCTTAATCCTTTAAAGCCCTGTTTCAAGGCTTCATTGTAAAGTTTGTTCCATATGTTCATCGTTTTGGTCATACTGAATTCTCCACCTATAATGTAAACTTCTTCGTATCCAAGGATTTGCAAAGCACCTGTTTCCTCGTATTTTTCCGCATGGAGGCCAAACTTTTCCATAGCTTCTCTTATTTGGCTTGGGTTCTCCTCAGCAGTTACATACACTGCAGCTTCACCCTTTTCCAGTCCAACTTTAAGGTAGTTGAAAAGGACGTTGTATTTGGCTTCTGAAGAATCGTACACGAATACCAGGTGGTTTGTGGGTCTCAATTGTTCCATGTAATTAATCACCTTTTCAGTAACAGCAGTCGTTTCAATAACCTTCCAACTCACGGAATTATGCCAAAGATTTTCAAAATCTTTTTGAAGAACTCCCACAAGGCTGTCGCTGTTTGTCCACAGAAGAGGATTTTCTGCCAAGTTTCCGGATGTAGTGGTCGCCATCAAAGCTTCTTCATAATCAACGATCATATAGTGACTTGAGCGCAGATCACAATACCTTAAGTCAAGAGAGATTCCAGGTGAAGTGTGCTCTTCTATAATCCTCGGAATGGAATCCTCATGCTCGGGCATTTCCGATACTACGCGAATCCTTACCTCTTTTTTTGCGGCTTCCGTCATTTGCTCAGCGAATTCGTGTACAAATTGCATGAGCTTGCTTCTGGAACATACAAGGTCAAGGCTTCTCTTAGCGTTTCTTATCATAATCGCACTCTTACGTATTATGCTTTCTCGATCTGAGAGCAGAGTGAAACTAGTTATTTCTTCCATATCTAATATCGACGTGCGGGAGAAATTCTTCAAAAACGTTTTAGATTTAGCCTTCAATGCGGACGCTCTCTCGCGGGCCATATCTTCTTCATGTTTGATCAAAAAGGAAAGCGCCTCTTCCACGGGGGTAGCTCTAATTTTTGCTGGTGTCCCCAACAGTTTTTCAACCAATCCCATTTTTTGGAGCTTCGGCAATATTCTGTAGACATCTTCCCGACGCACTTTCGCCACTTTTGAAATTTTGCCCACGGAAGACAACTGCAGTCGAGCTATAGCTATGTACACCTTTGCCTGATTACGAGTAAGCCCAAAATCCATCAACATCTCAGCACTCTTTTCAGAAGGTAACAAGACAGATCCCTCCATTACGGTTAACTGTTACTGTTATATCACAGTCACACATATTTAAAACTTTACAAAACCAGATCATATACGTACTCGTTAGCAAGAGCAACAAAGAAGTGGGAAACACCACACGGAAGTGAAAAAATGTCTGAAGACATGCACGAGAAAAGGACGGTTAAGAAAGCCGTGATAGTGGCGCTCATCAGCCTAACGCATGATGCAGAACACAAAACCAAGAAGGAACTCGAAACTGAGATTCGCAAGACGCTTGAGGAAGGACTCGTGAGGATACCATGGCTGATTTTGGAGAATGTTATAATTGTTGAAGAATGAGTATTAGACGCGAAGAGCACACGTATTGGCTGTTACTGTTGCATTACAGTCACACACATTTAAAAGTCTACGCTTCAAAATTAGAAAGCATATGCTATAGAACAGCTGGATGTGATAAATGTGGGAAAAGGGTTTTACATCTTGCCGAGACTGCCTTATGACTACAAGGATCTGGAGCCACATATATCCGAGGAACAACTGAAGATCCATTATGAAAAGCATCATCAAGGATACGTTAATGGAGCAAATGCGATTATTGAGAAGCTCGAGAAAGCACGGAAAGACGACGTCGATCTGGACATTAAATCTACATTAAAGGCACTGTCTTTCAACATAGGAGGACATATACTTCACTCATTGTTCTGGCCGAATCTAGCACCGAGCGTCAAAGGTGGTGGGGAGCCAGGTGGAGTTCTAAGCGATACTATAGAAAAGGAGTTTGGGAGTTTTGCAAGATTCAAAAGGGAATTCTCTCAAGCTGCCGTTAGTGCAGAAGGCTCTGGTTGGGCAGCGCTCACCTTCTGTAGGCAAACTAATCGACCGATAATAATGCAAATAGAGAAGCACAACACCAACGTTTACCCGATGTTCAGAATTCTCATGGTTATTGATGTCTGGGAGCATGCATACTACCTCGACTACAAGAACGCAAGAGCCAAATTTGTAGATGCGTTTTGGAACATTGTCAACTGGGATAAGGTAAACAAGAGGCTCGAAGAATTACTGAAGTAGGTAGATGCACTTTGGAAATTGTCTATGAGAAGCCAGTCATAGTTTTCTACAAAGAGAGACTCAAAAAGCCTGAAAGAAGAGCATTTGCAGTCATCAAAGCAAGAAGGCTTGCATTTTCGAGAGCTGAAAAGGGATTTAGAGGCAGCATAAAGGACTTCTTTCCTCTAATGGGAAACATTGATTACATTTCTTCAACAGAAGGAATGTCTGATTGCTACGTTCTATGCTGGTTTGACGATGAAGAAGATGACTTCAAAAAAGCTTGGAGACGATTAACTGGCCTAACGTTCACCGCTGGAATCGATTTTGTAGCAGACGAGAAAGGCAAAAGAACCTACAACGCTGATTTCAAAGCAAAACAAGGAAAACTGCAATAACCCTCGGCGATTGAATTGAAGGCATCACAATTTAGCAATGAAACTTCCAGAAAAACTTAAATATGCATATCACAGACGAGGTGCCTTTGGGAGGCGAATATTATTGGAACTTAAGGGAAGTAAGACCGAGAAAAATCTTATGGCGGCATTTGCGGGTGAGTCACAAGCCAGAACTAGATACGCTTTTTTTGCTAACGTGGCCAAGAAGGAAGGATATGAACAGATATCCGCTATATTCCAAGAAACGGCTGATAACGAAAAAGAGCACGCTGAACTCTTCTTTAAGCATCTAAAAGGTGGAATGGTTGTGATCACAGCTGACTATCCTGCAGGCATTATTGCGTCAACAAGGGAAAATTTGAAGGCTGCAGCAGAAGGAGAGAAAATTGAGTGGGGAACTCTATATCCAAACTTCGCCGAGGTGGCAGAGGAAGAGGGTTTCAAAGACGTAGCCATAACCTTCCGCATGGTTGCTAAGGTAGAGAACTATCATGAACGACGATACCGAAAGTTGCTGGCAAATGTAGAGCAAGGTAAGGTTTTCAAGAAGGATTCACCAACTATGTGGAAATGCAGGAATTGCGGCTACGTTTTTGAAGGCAGCCAAGCCCCCGAAAAATGCCCGGTTTGTCAACACGCAAGAAGCTACTATGAAGTCTGGTGTGAGAACTACTGAAGTGACTATTGGCACAAACGTAATGCTCACTAGCAAGTGTATTGGGAGTAGACATGATTGGAATATTGGAGGTGAGTAAGTGACAAAGGTTGGAGAGACTTACGTTTGCGAAATTTGTGGAAACAAAGTAAGGGTTTTGGAGTCTGGTGCGGGAACCCTCGTTTGCTGCGGGCAACCAATGAAACTCGTTGAGGCCTGAAATCCCCAGGTGCGCGGGAGTAGTCTGTCTAAGAATTCGGTATGTCCTTTGAGTAGTTCGAGAGGAAATTTTATTTCCCTTTCTGCACACTTACATTCAGGGAAACATTATGAAGGTTAAACCTGACAGGACTTTAGATTGTCTGGGTTTATACTGTCCTGAACCTGTCTTCAGAACAAGAATGGAATTGGATGACATTAGAATTGGAGAAGTTCTGGAAGTTCTGGCTGATGATCCGGCGGCAGAGGCTGATATACAGAGTCTTGTGAAGCGTTTAGAGCAAGAGATAGTAGACGTAAGTAAGGATGGAAACACCGTTCGAATATTAATAAAAAAGGTGAAGTGACCAATAGAAGTGAGGTATAGTATGTCCCGAAAAAAGAGTATACTGTACGTGCAATCAAGTGGAGTTGACACGCCAGAACGCAGTTATGCGCCATTTGTTTTGGCCACTACAGCATCAATGATGAACATAGACGCAACCATATACTTTCTCATAAAGGGCGTCACTGTAGTTAAAAAGGGAGAAGCAGAAAAGATCAAACTGGGCAGCTTCCCGTCACTTAAAGAGGTAATAGATCAAGCCATAAGAGCTGGGGTAAAACTACTTGTCTGTGAACAAAGCACGCAACTACTAGGGCTTTCCCGCGGAGACTTTCTACCGGAAGCGAAAGTTGTTGGTGCTGCGACGTTAAATGATTTGGCACTAGATGCTGACGCAATTCTGTGTTTTTGAGTGGATGGGAATGTCAAGAGCCAAACGCATCTATATGGATCATACGGCTGGGAGAACTGTCGATCCCCGCGTGATAGAGGCTATGTTGCCTTATATGAAGTCACTCTGTGGCAATCCTTCATCTGTCCACTCATTTGGTCAAGAGGCAAGGCAAGCCTTAGAAGAGGCGAGAACAAAGGTTGCAGAATTAATCAATGCTGAAAGCAAAGAGTCAATATTTCTCACTTCAGGTGCAACCGAAAGCAATAATATGGCAATTAAAGGGGTTGCTCGCCGTAGTCGAGATCACGGAAGACACATAATAACTTCAAGTATAGAACACATGTCAGTTCTTAATCCCTGCAAATTCCTAATGACAAAGGGATTCAAGGTTACTTTCCTTCCTGTTGACCAGTATGGTTTTGTGAACCTCACAAGTCTAGAGGAAGAATTGACCAACGAAACGATCCTGGTTTCTATTATGTATGCGAATGGCGAAATTGGCACAATTCAGCCTATAAAAGAGATAAGTAAGATGGTACACAGGAAAAATGTCTACTTGCATGTTGATGCCGCAGCCGCAAATGGACAGGTTCTAATAGATGTGAACAATGAGGACATAGACTTGCTCACTATTTCTTCCAACGACATGTACGGACCCAAAGGCGTGGGTGCGCTTTACATAAAAAAGAGTACACGGTTGGAACCTTTGATTCATGGGGGAGGACAAGAACGAGGCTTAAGGTCGGGAACCGAAAATCTTCCTAGCATAGTAGGGTTCGGAAAGGCCGCAGAGATAGCAAAAGAAGAAATGCCAACTGAAAGTGAACGGTTAAAGACACTGAGGGACAGACTCATCAAAGGCTTGCTTGACCCTATCCCGTATTCGTTTTTGAATGGTCACCCAACAAAGCGGTTGCCTAACAACGCTGCGGTAAGATACAGCTTCATTGAAGGCGAATCAATATTGCTCGACTTAGACATGAAAGGAGTCGCGGCATCCTCAGGTTCGGCTTGCACTGCGAAAACTTTAGAACCTTCTCATGTGCTAAGAGCTATCGGGTTGAAACATGAAGAAGCTCATGGTTCATTATTGTTTACACTAGGGAGGCAAAACACTGAAGAGGAAGTCGGTTATGTGATAAGCATAATGCCCGATATAGTTAAAAGACTGAGAGAAATGTCACCTTTAACTCCAAAGGAGTTGATGAAATAATGTACAGCGAAAAAGTGATGGAACACTTTAGAAACCCACGCAATATGGGTGAAATTCCGGATGCCGATGGCGTAGGAACCGTTGGAAATCCTGTTTGTGGGGACATGATGACAGTTTACATTAAAGTCAAAGACAACCACATAGATGATATCAGATTCAAAACCTTTGGTTGTGGTGCAGCAATAGCTACCAGCAGTATGGTAACGGAATTGGCCAAGGGAAAAACATTGGAAGAGGCCAAGAAAATTGGTCGTTCAGATGTAGCAGACTCGTTAGGTGGGCTTCCTAAAGTTAAAATGCACTGCTCTAACCTAGCTGCGGACGCGCTGCATGCAGCAATAGAAGATTATGAAAAACATAAAGGGACGAAGAGGTGAGGAAATGAAAGCCAGATTTATCCAATGTGAGCTATGCAAAAAAGAAATTCCGTTAGAGTCATGTGAACTTGCAACCTATCGCACTGCTATTGACGGTAAAGAATATGTCTTCTGCTGTGAAGCATGCGCTAAGAGCTATCGGAAAAAGAGAAAAGAATAACGCCCGAAGACGCGTGCGGGAGAGTTATTTTGAAAAAAGCTATAGAAGAAAAGTCTATGTATCATTGCAATTTCTTTTGTGGTTGTTGAACCTTTCCACCGTCCCTGTGATCCTTGTTCTCTTTGGCCTCTTTGAAACTCTGTTGCTTGCCTATTTCCCCTATACCATTGCAATCTCTATGTGGTCTCTATGTAGGAGTAGCGCGCGCGCTAAACATCTCTGTTCCCTTCTAAGAACTTAAGCAACAACTATTCTTGTCGACATAGCTAGCATGCTATTAAACCCTTAAGTTCCTTCCGCAAGTCATAAAAGCATTGCAAAGGAAAACTGCGAAGCATGTGAGGTGTTTGTTTGGAGAAGGAAGCGAGTCGTATAAAGATCACGGTGCTCAAGCGTTTTGGCACTGAAGAGGCATTTAAAGATCCTCCGGTCAAGGCAGCGCGCGCCTTGGATCAGAAAATCAGTTGACAAAGTCACTGAATTCTTGAGCTAGTGCACAAGATACTAAAAGAAAAAATAGGGACGCGCACCGTCAATCTTCGTTGCAAAGACAGCAAGGATTGCGTACCGAAACTTTATAGTGCATTCATTTGCTAAAAGGATAATCATTCTAGCGGGTGGAGACTGTTGTTAGAATCAATTGAAACAACGGCTACGAAAATAAAACGGCTTGAAGTTCAAGGTGCCAGAAATATTGCTATAGTCGCCATTAAGGCGATGGAAACTTTAGCGCAGGAAACAAAAGCGAAGAACAAGAAGGCATTTTTAGAGGAACTTTCAGAAGCGAAGGAAATTCTTTTTGCTTCAAGAGAGACAGAACCACTAATGAGGAACGCTGTTCGATGGATAATAAACCAGGTAGAAAGGGGTGGCAAGGAAAAGGTTAGAGATCTAGCCAAAATAGTCTCTTTGGCTTCACAACGGTTTCTGAAAAATCTCGAAGATTCAAAGGAGAGAATCGCCGAAATTGGAGCTAGAAGAATTAGGAATAGATCGGTAATTCTTACTCACTGCCACTCATCCACTGTAACTTACTTGCTGAACAAGGCAAGATCAGAAGAAAAGTTCTTCAGAGTCATCTGCACCGAGACAAGACCTATTTTTCAAGGCAGAATCACTGCGAAAGAAATGTTGGAATTAGGTGTGGATACAACTTTGATTGTGGATTCAGCTGCACGCTTTTTCATGAATCAAGCCGACTTTGTAATCGTGGGAGCAGACGCAATAACTTCTGAAGGGAACGTGATAAACAAGATCGGAACAAGCATGATAGCTCTTCTTGCTCAAGAAGCCAGAACACCCTTCTACGTGGTTTCTGAACTCTTAAAGTTCGATCCAGCAACCATGTACGGAGATTATGAAAAAATAGAAGAAAGAAATCCGAACGAAATTTGGAAAGATCCCCCAGAAAACTTGACTATACGAAATCCAGCCTTTGACATCACAAGAAGAGATTTCATTCACGGCATAATATGCGAAGAAGGAATAATCTCTCCGCACTCGGTAATCGGAGTTATGCACAGAAAATATCCGTGGGTTTTCGAGTAACCAGCTGCTATGCTTGTTGCCCCCACATCTTCAGTGCTGTTTCAAGTTCCCTATACGTTTCAGCATATTCACTCAACGGCACACCTTTCAAAGTCGCGTCAACTGCTTGTCGCATAGCTTTCGCTCCAGCGATTGTTCCATCTCTATGACCGTGAATCCCTCCTCCAGCTTGAATGACGAAATCTTTTCGGAAAAACTTGATCAACGCAGGAACCAATCCTGGATGCAAACCTCCTGAAGCAACAGGCAAAACACGTCTTAGACCGCTCATTTCCTTTTTCAACGCGTCACAGTTCTCAGCTACTTCTCCTCTTGCCTCAAACATTTTTCCAACAATCGTACCCACATGAAGCTGATCCACACCTATTATTCTAGCTATTTTTGCTATCACTCGCATCGAAATGCCATGTTTAGCATTCTTAGTGAACGCTGCATGTCCAGCTCTATGAGCGTGAACTACAAGGTCAAAGTCTTGTTGACGTAGCGTCTGCAAAGCAGAAAAACCACAGGTTAGAATGTCAACCATAACATATTCCCCGCCGTGGTCAAGCACAAACTCAGCCCTTTTAAGCATCTCATTCGTCTCCGCCGTTATGTTAACCATGTAGACCTTCCTTGCACCAGTTTCTTCTTCTGCCCTGTCTCTGCTCTCTAAAGTCTTAACCACACGGTTTTCAAAGGGATTAAACCGTTGACTGCTTAGGTTCTCGTCATCCTTTACTATGTCACATCCTCCAACCCAAGCTTCATAAGCGACTCTTGAATGATCCAGTGTTTTCAACCCGAGCTTGGGCTTGATTATCGTTCCAACCAACGGTCGCTCATAAACCCTTAAAATCCTGCGGATCCCCGCAACCCCATATTTTGGACCTTTAAAGCTTCGAACAAGTTCCGACGGAAAATGGATGTCGTTTAGCCGTAAGTTTTTGAGAGTTCTTAACCCGAAGACGTTTCCCGAAACACTGCTTAATATGTTTGGCATGTTTCTCGGCTCGAAAAGTTCAATCGGATATGCTATTTTAATGCTGTTTCTTTCTATGTCAAAGACGCGAGCCGCAAGTTTCTCGACATAAGGTTTCACGGTTGTTAGTTCCGTCCACGTTCCTATCGAACTTTCGGCAGCGACTCCTCCTGCAGCTTCTTCTACGCTGACGCCTTCCGGTTCAACATTAAACGTGCAAAGAACATCTGTTCCTTTAGGTTCATACCTTAGATCCACGAAATCTACGTATCTCAAACTAACTCAGGCCTCTGAATTTTGCTTATTGCGTCGAGCTGCTTAAAACCTTTAAGTATTGATTCACTTTACTTTGTGATTAAGAGTGAGCATGAATGAAGCTTCGAGCTAGACTTTTGGACATTCAAGCTGGCGGAAGAGGTATAGCCATATTAGACGATGAAACCGCGAGTCTTATAGGAGTACATTCTTCAGATAGAATCAAAATAACCCATAAGAACAAACATTTGATCGCTATCGTCAACATTGCTGGTGACTTTCCACACAACTATGTAGGGTTGTACGAAGAGATTTCAAGAAAGCTTGGAATAGAAGATGGGGAAATCATTGAAGTGCACCCTGCAGAAAGACCCGAAGCACTCAGCTTCGTTCAAGCAAAAATACGCGGCGAAAGATTACGAGAAAACCAAGTGAAAATGATAGTCAATGAGGTTGTGGAACGTCACCTGAGCGATATTGAAATCGCTTCCTTTGTAACAGCGCTTTACATTCAAGGATTAAGCATGGACGAAATTGAAGCTTTCTCTAAAGCTATGGTTGAAACCGGTAGCACTTTAACTTTTGATAAAACTCCGATTCTAGACAAACACGGCATAGGTGGAATGCCCGGTGACAAGACATCAATTCTCATAGTGCCAATTATTGCAGCTGCTGGTTTGATCATACCTAAAACTTCCTCTAGAGCCGTCACTTCACCGGCGGGAACTGCTGACCGCGTTGAAACATTCTGTCCAGTAAATCTAACCATCGAAGAAATAAAAGACGTAGTTATGAAAACAAATGGTTGCATGGTTTGGGGTGGGGCCTTGGAGCTAGCTCCAGCGGATGACATTTTCATCCAGATTGAGTATCCCCTAGCGATAGATCCTTTACTTCTTCCATCAATTATGAGCAAGAAAAAGGCTATCGGCGCTACGCACCTAATCGTGGACATTCCAACTGGAAGAGGTGCAAAAGTGAAAACAATCGGTAGTGCGAATGCCCTCGCAAACGACTTCATAGATTTGGGAAACCGTCTGGGAATAGCCGTTCAATGTGCGTTAACCTTTGGAGAGCAACCTCTAGGATACTCAATAGGTCCGGCATTGGAAGCAAGGGAAGCCTTGTCTACAATTATGGGGAACGGGCCAGCCGACCTTCGAGAAAAAGCCACGAGCATAGCGGGCATGCTCTTCGAAATGATTGGGATCAAGAACGGAAAACAAAAAGCAGAAAGCCTCCTAAGATCAAGGAAAGCAGAAAGAAAGCTCAGGCAAATAATCGAGGCGCAGGGCGGAAACCCGAAAATAAAGCCTGAAGATATAAAAGTTGGAGAAAAACGAGCAGAAATAACAACGGAAAAAGACGGTAGAGTCCTATGGATTAACAACCAAACCGTAGTTAAAATTGCCAGAGAAGCCGGAGCTCCAAAAGAAAAAGGAGCTGGACTCGTACTGAAAACAAAACTTGGCGAACAAGTCGAAAAGGATATAGTTCTGTTCGAGATTTACGCCGAAAGAAACACAAAATTGGAAGCTGCCATAGAACTAGCAAGGAACCTTCAACCAATAGGATTAAGCAAAAAACCAGAGGAAAGAATGCTGATCGGTCAAGTGCCAACTCGAACCAAGCACAGAGAAACCTTCATGCTAGAAAGATAGACAGAAAAGAGAGACCGCGCGCGATGGACGAGCGAATGTAATCAGCTAATGAACTGAAAATGGCAAAACATTTAGGCAAACACCTAACGAAAATTGTAAGAAAGTTATTGTCTTAAGGTATGTCTTGGAAATCATTTTATCATTTTTTCTGTGGGGCAGTAAACGGTGCGTTGTATAAAGTCATATTTATCTATAAGCGAAGATTCAATGTCTAGATCATTCATGGTTTTGTCGGAACTATTAAAACTGAACATCTCGCTTTGTGGCTTACATCATCGCTTACGCTTCCTAGCAAGAATCGCTTAACCGTTCCCAGTCCTCTGCTCCCTAGAACAATTAGATCATGATCTCCTTTTTCAGCAACCTCAACTATGCTATCTGAGGGAACACCGAACTCAAGTCTCTTATCGACTTTTGATTCCTCTCTACTAATTGCACTTAGAGACTTCGAAAAAATCCGTTCACCCAACTCTTCAGCAGTTTTGGGAGACAAATCATGCAATTGCCGTTCTTGAACATTAAGCGAGGTAATCTTTGAACTCATTTTGTCAGCGAGTTTAAAAGCGTAATCCAAGGCTTTAATCGAGCGTTCAGAACCATCAATACATGCAAGCAAATTAGATAAAGCGCAAACCTTTTTAGCAATTAGTGTTGGACAAGTGGTGTGCCTTATGACTTTCTTAGTAATGCTTCCGAGCGCGTAAGGTTCCTTTTCATTTTCTCCACGAGAACCCATAACAATAAGATCATAGTCTTTCTTTGAGACCTCTAATATGCTGTTCGCTGGATCACCCCCAGTTGTTTCAGCATCAACTTTTACTCCCTCTTCCCTGAACAACGCAAGCGCATTGTTTACTATTTTCTTTGCATGCTGCTCAATGCTACCCAAGAGCTCGTCTTGTAGCTTGGAAGGAAGCTGATAACCCAGTCTCAATTCTCGCATGACATGCAAGACGGTTACAGTTGCCCTAGTCTTCTTGGCAATTATCGCTGCTGTCTCTTCAGCCATAAGACTTGAAGCAGACCCGTCCACAGGAACAAGGACTTTCCTTAAAAATTCTTCATCTTCCATTAGATTTCACGTCCTAATTTACCATTATACTTTAAGTGATGCACCATAACTACTTAATATTTTTGTCATCGCCATACTCATCTAGTTTTGCCCACAGTACATTGACCGATTTCTTCTTGAAAAACAGCCAGTTCTTCCCAACTTTAAACTTAGCACTCACTCCAAGCATAAAGCGAGCGCGCGGAGAGGTTAGGCTGATAGCGACCGCTTGTGCTGAAGGCATTGTCGCAGCAGTCCATGCTTTTGAGGAAATAAAAAAAGCCGCACTTGCGATAATTTCATATGTACTGAATTAGAGCATATCCACTATTTTACCTTCTATTCTTTATTCTACCAGCTTCATTGGTCGACCACAGCAAACTAACTCGCCGCCGCCAACTTCCTTCACTTCAACCACATTGCCACAGATCTCACATCTATAGATTTCTCCAACCTCTTTAACATTAACCATTCTCCATCACTCCAATTACAAAACCTTTTTTACTATTTGGTTCCTAAATAGAATTTCGGTCAATATGAATTGCCTCATATTTAGTAGGCATCAATATTACGTAAGCCTTAAAGTGGACTGATGAGTATTTCAATACTGTACAGTAATGCCTTATAATGGATGGAATTCCAATGGAAGAAGAAAACATAGTGGAAGTAATAGACAAAGTGACTAAGAGTGTTGTCAACATAAACACCTTAAGAGTTTTCCACGATGTTTTCTATCGGGTTGTTCCTGTAAAAGGCATGGGTTCAGGCTTAATTTTAGACGAGACAGGTTACATCCTAACCAATAATCATGTAATAGAGAAAGCAGAAAGGATCGTAGCGACGTTAACTGATGAACGAGTATTAGAGGGAAAACTTGCCGGAACCTGCAAAAGCGCAGACGTCGCCGTAATCAAAGTCGATGCGAGCAACCTAATGGCCGCTGAACTCGGAGACTCAGATGATCTGAGGGTTGGCCAGAGGGTCTTTGCTATAGGTAATCCCTTCGGCTTGGCTGGCGGACCTACAGTTACGTCGGGAGTCATCAGCGCATTAAAAAGAACCATTGATTCGAGGCAAGGTGTCTTCAAGAATTTGGTTCAGACCGACGCGGCTATCAACCCAGGCAACAGTGGAGGGCCACTCATAGATAGTGAAGGGAGGGTCATCGCGATCAGCACTGCAATAATTCCTTATGCTCAAGGTATTGGGTTTGCGATACCGATAAACGCGGCTAAGTATTGTTCAAAGGAGATAATGCTCCATGGCGCCGTTAGAAGACCTTGGCTGGGGATAACCGGCTTAAACATAACTGAGAAGGTGGCTGATTACTATGAACTGCCAGTCAACAAAGGCGTGCTTGTGGTCAACATCGCTCCTGACAGCCCTGTGGACAAAGCAGGAATAAAACGAGGCGACATCATCTTAGAGTTTGATAACAAAAGGGTAGACAGAGTCGAAGAGCTACAAAGTATCTTACTAGAAAGAAGACCTGGCGACAAAGCTGGACTAACCATCCTAAGGGGCTTAAAAAAGGGTCTATTGGAAGTGATATTGGAAAGGGTGCCCTAAAAACACAATAAGTCTGTAGCAGAAAGTTTAGTATATTGCGTCTTCATCCGCGCTTTTACGTTAAGCAGAAGCCGCATTCTTCTATTTCGATTTTGGGGTCTGTTTTTTGGCAGAATTGGCACATCAGGACTTTCTTGCGTATCGTCATGCATGT
>JAOUPS010000117.1 GCA_029879735.1 Candidatus Bathyarchaeota archaeon
CGTTCATAAAAAAGTCGTGGTGAAAAATAGCATTTCTCAACATCAACAGAGAACAAACATCCGGATTCTTTGTGAACCGGAACAGTTTTATTCTCGCCGGCAACAAACTCTAGTTTCCGAAGTCGGAAATCTCCGCAGATAGGGCTTGTTTGAGCCAGCACTGTTTTTACATTCTTATGAGCCTTCATAATTGCCTCTGCAATTATTTGGCTGTATTTTTTGGAAGCGTCTGTTAAACGGATGATTGCCACGTCTCCTACAATGTCATAAGAGTTATAAATGTAAGTTAGTTCCTCGGGAGGTAGAGTTACTGAAAGGATCTTTCTTAAACGTCTCTTCAAGATCCAGCCATCCATAATTATTGAATGACGGAAAACATTTAAAAGTGAAGAAAATTCCTTTGGTTTGTAGGAGGGAAAATGTTATGGAGAAGAAAACCGGTGGAATTGTTTATGAATGCGTAAGATGTGGAGCAAAAGTTCCCTCCGAAGAATTGGAACTTCGTGGCGGAGAGATAAAATGTATAGTCTGCGGCTACAGGGTTTTGAAGAAAATAAGACCGCCAGTCGTTAAGCGTGCTTCAGCTAAATAAAAAGAAGATAAAGAGCGGACTACTCATTTCATGAAAGTTAACTCGATTGGATTATTAAGTGCTTTAATGAGAGCGTCAGAAGATTTCCTTTTCACCGATTCTGCGGAGGGCTTTTCCACGAAGCTTTATTGTTGGACCAATAACCTCTTCTGGCTTTTTTTCAGTCGTCTTCCTTTTCACCGTTTCTCCGCATATTCCTTTGGGAAGCAGTCGTCTTTTTATGCACATGGTGTATGAACAGTTCGCAACACCACACATTTCTTCCGTCCATTTACACCATACGCCATCTCGACGGTAGACAGTAGCGTTTTTCGCGCATCTAAAGAATTTACATGTGGGAGAACAAGTCTTAACCTGAGCCAAAGTATGCACAACCTTTGATTATTTGTAACAAAACTTTACTTGTATCGCTTCTCGTAGTAAGGTATGTTCGAAGGGTTGTTATAAAGTTTTTTCCTTCAAACTCTTTATTACAATTCTACTTTTGAACCTTCCTACGGCTTAAGATGCTTCTTCCTATAGATTTCTATTAAGAAAATTAAGATAACGGTTGCCAAGATTATTATTGCCGTTGCCAAGTGACTCGTTTCAACAAGGAAACCTGCTAGGATTACATATTTATCTATCTTGATTTCAATAGTTTTTGATTCGTCAACAAGTGATGCCTTGATTGCGAATGGTTGCGTTTGGTCGGTTAAATAGATTCTTATGGTTAAGTTTCCGCCAACAATATTGTCAAATGTAGCTGTTCCATCGGATTCCGTCGTTCTAGGAGAAAGTGACAAACCTTCTCTCTGCAACGTTACATTTGCACTTGGAATTGGCTGTCCGAAATAGTCACCAACCCTAACTGACAAGGTTAAACCGTAACGTTTGCAACTAATAGATATGTTCTGGTTTTGGTACAAATCCACAGGGGTTTTGTTTTCATACAACATTATTTCGCCCACATAAACTTTCACAAAGTATCTCCCAAAAGTGCAGTTTAAAACTGCTTTTCCATCTTCATCTGTAGTTGTTGTATAATACAGTCCGCCCATTAATTCTTGGACTTTCGCTGTGGCGTTTATGATTGGTTGGTTACCCGCATCAACAACATTAACATGCAATGTTCTCACTGGACAAAATATCGTTATGTCGACGCAATCTTGTGCAGATAACTCAGAGACGGTGCTATTGTTCTGATTGAAAACTTCTCCATAACGCGAAGCATTTATTATATAGGTGATGTTTGGGAGTAAGGAATGTAACCGCAATAATCCGGTAATGTTTGTTTCACCAAACTCTGTTTCTGTCCTATTTTTCGTTACATCCAAGTTCGTACTATAATTATAGGTTAAGCTTATTGAAACGAATGGAACACTAACATTTTGTGCATCCATCACGTTTATGTTCATGCTAGTGAGTTGACACGTTAAGTTCACTGGCCTCGCCTGCCCTTCTTTGGCGATTGTGAAGTTGATTTTGCCAACCTTTACTTCTTTGAAAAACGCTTCACCCCCGTAGTTACCTCCCTCTAACATGAAACTTGCCAATCCACTTTCATCGCTTGTCGAGTTATAACGCTCATCCGCGAGTTCATCGTACATTCTAACAAAGACATTAGGTATAGTTTCGTTGGCGAGATTAAGTGTGAAGATTTCCGTTTTAAAGCCTGGGATTTTGAAGAGTTGAGTGTCGTTGGCTTCTTTTTTAGAGTCTGGAACTGGTGTAATGCTTAAAGTATAATTTCCAACGGTTGCATCGAATGGGACAGACCAGTTTGTATTAATACCACCATCTGTAACGTTCAAAGGTATGGAATCAATGTTTTCATTTTCAAATTTTAGAGTGATAGTGACGTTTTGGTTGGATGGGTAGTCAACCGCTTTGATATTTACAAGGTCGCCTCTGTGGTATTCGCTACGGTTCGTCAACCCTATGAAAAATCGATTTACAACGGTTGCGTTGAAGAGTATCTTGTGTTCTCCGGTGAAGTTAGTGTTTGCACGGCTTGAAAAGTCGTTTGGATAGGTTAAATTGCCATAAAAGTCTCCAACAACATTTGTAGTAATGCTATTTAACGCTTCATATGTTAGGTTTCCGGGCGTTTGAACCTTAGTGTTGGGATACGTGTAGTTCGACTTACCGCCCGTCACATTTACAGAAATTGCCACATTCTCCCCTTCTTGAAGTTGAGCTGGCGATTTGGGCACGGCGGGCTCGAAAGAGTACGATGTTAGCACCATAAAGGTTGCAGTGTCATTTTCTCCAGCATCCACATCAATCATCGTTACGTTGTGGCTGCCTGCCGGAGCATGGGGAACCGTGAATGAGGCGTTTACATCATTTCCTGTAGCATTTCTGCTGATGAGAAGAGTTTCATCAAACCATATTTCATATGTGCCGTTCACCGTGCTTATGTTAGCCCTCAACTGAACCGCGGTCTCAACATTTCCTGAAAGTGGTGCTATAGAGAGTATTTTTGTTTCAGCTTTTGCTTTTGGCAGAAATGAGATGGTTATTATGGTGGATGTAAGAATTAGTAGTAAAATTGTTAAAGGCTTAGTTTTTCTGAGCAGGGGGTTCGCCAAACGTTTTCCCTCGAATATCATTTAAGATTTGTGAACACTTCTAATACTGGGAACATTTTAAACTTTACCTTTTACTTTCCCACTTTATCTTTTACTTTCGTTTTCGGAAGAACATCAAGCCGTCATTCTCGCAAACATATTCAAACCCTACTTCCAGTAAGGCTTTGATTTCCTCAGGTTTTTCTGCTACCTTAACTGTAAATTCGTCGTTTCCCGTGTTGAACAGCGCAATTTCTAAGTCTATGTACAACAGTGTGTTCTGGATGTTTTTATGCCCTAGAAGGCGTTTGATGTGCAGTATATCTCGCGTCTTGTGGTACTCCACAGTGGCTTTCCAATGGCGAAAGGTATGGAAAGTCATAGACCTTGATCTTGGGTTTTGTAGTTTAGTTGCGACTTGCTTTCTCTTTCTCCAAAAGTTCGTTTTCCCGTATCAGGTAGAGACCAAAATTGCTTATCGAATATGCGTCATCTATATCAGTGTAGTTTGGGAGATTAAGAACTGAAGGATGTTCAGATAACGCAATAATGCCTATCTCGAACCCGTGTTTCTCCAATAGCGCGCGCGAAAACTAAATGATAGAAGAAAATCTAGAAAAGAAAAAAGGAATGCTGATTCCTGAGCTATCGAGCGCTTTTGAGGAGGCCTAATATGGGGGCATACCGCCGTAGCCGCCAGGCATTCCGCCTGGACCGCCAGGAGGCATTGGTGGAGCCTTCATCTTTGCTGAAGCAATGACGTCATCAATCCTCAGTATCATTGTGGCAGCTTCAGTGGCAGACTTGATTATCTGTTTCTTGACAGCTAGAGGTTCGTAAACTTTCAGTTCCTTCATATCTCTGATTTTTCCTTCGAAAACATCGACACCTGCCCACTTTTCACCTTTCTCATGACGGGCTATAAGCTCTGACAAGATATCTATGGGATCAAGACCAGCATTTTCACCCAAGGTCAATGGCACAATCTCTATGGCTTCGGAGAAGCTCTGAACGGCGAGTTGCTCTCTACCCGGTAGGGATTGAGCGTAGTCCTTCAATGCTCTAGCGATTTCCATCTCCGGAGATCCTCCTCCAGCAACAATTTTGGGCTCTTGAACCACGTCTCGCACTACACATAGTGCGTCGTGAACTGAGCGTTCAGCTTCATCAACGATGCGTTCAGTTCCGCCTCTTATCAGAATTGCCACTGAGCGTGGGTCCTTGCATCCTTCGATGAAGGTCATCTTGTCGTCGCCAATCTTCCGCTCCTCAACAAGCTCAGCGTAACCCAAGTCGCTTTCCGTGAGTTCTTCTAGGCTAGTTACAACCTTTCCACCTGTTGCCTTTCCGAGTTTCTCCATATCTGACTCCTTAGCCCGTTGCACGGCTAGGATTCCTTTCCTAGCTAAGAAGTGTTGAACCATGTCATCTATGCCTTTCTGGCAGACAACGACGTTCGCGCCTGTGGCAACTATCTTTTTAACCATTTCTTTGAGCATGTTTTCTTCCTCACGTAGAAAAGACTCTATTTGTTCTGGGCTGTCAATGTTGATCTTGGCATCAAACTCTGTCTTTTTGACTTCAAGTGCGCTTTCCAATAGCGCTATCTTTGCTTTTTCAACTCGTTTGGGCATGCCTGAGTGAACAACTTCTTTGTCGAGGACCAACCCTTCAATGAGCTTGGTTTCATTTACTGATTCGCCGCGCTTCTTCTCCACCATTATATCGTCCAAGTCTACGCTGTACTTGTCTCCGGTTTTTTGAGCAACATGTAATACAGCTTCAACAGCTATCTCAGCAAGTTCCTTCCTGCTTTCAGACACCAGTTTACTGGCCATGGAAACTTCTGCGATTTTTTTCAGGAACTCTTTATTAGTAGGTTCAACTGGAATCGCGATTCTTTCGAGGGTTTTGAGAGCTTTATCAGCTGCTTTATTGTATCCTTCAACTATCACTGTTGGATGAACATTCTTGTTTATGAGGTCTTCAGCTTTCCCCAAGAGTTCACCAGCGACGATGACTGAGGTTGTGGTTCCGTCTCCAACTTCTTCGTCCTGTGTTTTGGCCACTTCCACCATCATCTTGGCTGCTGGATGTTGAATGTCCATTTCGTCAAGGATTGTGCGTCCATCGCTTGTTA
>JAOUPS010000052.1 GCA_029879735.1 Candidatus Bathyarchaeota archaeon
TTGACCAGACTGGCGCATGCCACTTTTCACTGACATAAGCAAAGCTTTCCGGCAACATCCTGTCAAATGACATGGCGAAGAAGGTTCTCGACGCAACTAACAGGAATGGTGGTATGTCGTTTGCAAGCCAAATCACACCAGCCAACGCGATCACCCATGAAAGCCATCCAAGGTTCAAGCCTCTTGCAATAATAGACGCGATACCGGTGCTCCAAGCAGGCTGAAAATTGATACCTTCTGCTGCCCAATCAACATCTACGCCACCGTAGCTCAACCAAGAATACGCTTGGAAGAAATCCCATCGATTTCCACCAGCATCGGTATAATAATTACCACTTAGCTCTGGTCCTAGCGGTACATTCATTGTTGAAAACGCTGAAGCAGAAGAGGCTGCTAGGTAAACTAGCAGTATTATAAGCCCAGCCACCACGACTACTCTTGGAAGTTTCCTGTTGGCCTCCTTAACCTCACCAGCTACGAATGTTGTTGAATACCATCCCATGTAAGCCCAGAATGCACCTGCAAGCGCATACGAGAACGCGCCATAGAAGTCAGATACATTCGCTGGATCCGTCATCCCGGTGTTCACGGCGAGAGTCATTAGATTTCCAGGTGTTGTGGCCATAACGTCTTCAATGCCAGCTGCTGTAATGCTTGGATCCATTGCGCCAGAGATCCACATTGCAAAGAAGCCTATTGTGATTATGGCTGGAATCCAGAACATCACATGCATTAGTCTGCCATAGAGTTTTGTGCCTAACAGAGCAATGAACGCGAATATCCACACAATCACTAGTCCGCCTATAAACAACACTACCGGATCTGACGCCCATGGTACACCTTCGGGTGCAAGAGCAATGTTATAGAATATTCCAATTGCTTCAAAGCATGCGACTCCAATAAGCCCGTAGGAAAAACCTTCCGCGAGAAACATCAGCCATCCTGACATGTACCCCAGTATAGGATGAGTCACTCTTGAAATTGTGACGTATCCGCCGCCGGATCTTGGCATTGCAGATGTAACATAACCGCTTGCATAACCTGTTACGAGTACAATTATGCCGCAGACAAGGAAAGCCCAGAATATTGCTGGAAGACCTAATGGAAGCGCATCCGTTGGAACAGGCCTTGGACCCGTAAATTGGAATGCTCTTTTCTGCCAGCCCAAGCCAATAACGTGCGAGAGGATTATGATTACACCCAAAGAAAAGCCGATCTCTCTCACAAGCCCTGTAGCTTCTCTAGCGAACAATCCTGGTTTACTCGAAGCCATACGTTTTGTCACCTAAACCCTTCTTTTTAGCCTTAAGTACATTTAAGATTTTCCATAACGTGTAAACTTAAATACCGCTTTTAATCTGAATAAACGTAAAGAAAGGTTAGGAGAACTCAATTGTCATTTCTATTTAAAGGAAAAAAAGCTCAAGTGACAAGAATTCTCTTCGTCACAGACATGCATGGCTCTGAAGTTGTTTGGAGAAAATTTCTGAACGCTTCATCAATGATGAAGGCTGACATAGCCATTTGCGGGGGAGACCTCACTGGAAAAATGATAGTTCCTGTTGTTGAGCAAAAGAAGGGAAGGTACGCTTACTACTTCATGAATCAAAATCACTTGATAGACTCAAGCCAACTAGATAAGGCCTTCAAAGACATTAGAGGAATAGGATATTACCCATACTTGACTAACGAAAGTGGATATGAGGAGATGGCGAAAAACGCTAAAAAAGTGGACGAGGTATTCCACGAAGTCATGATCTCAACACTAAAAAGCTGGTTGGACCTTATCCCACAGAAGGTTTCAAGCCAAACAAAGGTTGTTGTATGCCCAGGAAACGATGACAGATTCCCAGTAGACGATTTGGTGAACAGCCACAAACATGTAATCAGCGGAGAAGGAAAGGTGATAGAAGTTGACGATTCTCATGAAATGATAAGCTGCGGCTGGGTTAACCCTAGTCCTTGGAAAACATCAAGAGAAGAGGAAGAAGACAAACTTGAAAAAAGACTGGAAAAATACACTATCCAGCTCAAAAATACTGAAACAGCCATATTCAACTTCCACGCTCCACCGTACGGAACAAAACTTGACGATGCACCGCTTCTTGACGAGAACTTAAATCCCATGATCCAAGGTGGAAGCGTCGTTATGGTTCCAGTTGGCTCCAAAGCTGTCAGGAAAATGATTGAGAAATATCAGCCTTTCATGGGGCTTCATGGACACATACATGAATCTTCAGGCTCGATGAAAATCGGTAGAACACACTGCGTCAACCCTGGAAGCGAATACGCTGAAGGAATTTTGAGGGGATTCTTGATAGAGTTCAAAGGCAACAAAATCACTAGGCTTCAACGGATAGAAGGGTGATTGGAAAATGGCTTGGCTCTTAGACAAGGAAATCAAAAGAAAAATGCCTGAAGAGTGGAAAGGCATAGTTCCAACAGAAGTTTTCATTCAAGAAGCTGAAAAACTGGTTGAAGATGCCAAGAAAGAGGGCGTAATCTTGAGGATTATGGGCGGTTTAGGAATAGCGATGCATTCAAGAGAATCCAGAGACTTCGCGGTGAAATTGGGAAGAACAGGAGCAGGAGTCGTTAAGGGACAAGAATACACGGACATCGACTTCATGTCATACGGCAAGCAAAGAAACAAGGTTAAAGAATTCTTTGGAGAGTTTGGCTATGCAAAAAGGAGAGCAACGCTTTCATCAGCCGCATCTAACAGACAGATATACTACCACCCGAAAGGGTGGTTTTACATCGACGTTTTCTTCGACAGACTCATAGTAGCAAACCACCCAATCGATCTCAAAAGAAGACTTGAACTCGACTATCCCACGATAACCGTAACAGACATGCTGCTTGAAAAAATACAGATGTGGGAAGCCTTCAGCGCAAAAGACCTGAAAGATTGCCTGCTTTTGTTAAAGGTCCACAACGTCAAAGAAAAAGGCGAAAAGGAAAGCATAGATGCTTCATATATAGCTAAACTGTTATCGCAGGACTGGGGATTCTGGTACACAGCCACAACCAACCTCCAAAAACTCAGAAAATTCATAACCGAAATAGACGAGCTAGGCCCGGAAATAGGAATCGACCCTAAGCAAATTGAAAAGAAAGACATAGAAGAGATAGCTCAAAGAATAGAGACTCTCCTGAACATAATAGACAAACAGTCCAAATCTTTTGGATGGAAAATGAGGAGCAGAGTTGGCACGAAGAAGAGATGGTACGAACCTGTTGAACGCCCCGAAACGGTAGGCGGATTTGGAATATGGGACGCTATACTCAAAGAAGAAGGCTAACCTAAAAACCAGACGAACAGAATTTGGCACGTTCAAACTCAACAATTGTATATCATTTCCACAAGATAGGCGCGCGCGCTCCAAGACGTCTTCGGATTAGAAAGCGAAGAGATTTTTAAGGCTGCAACGGGATTCGCTGGCGGAATAGGCTCAAAGGTTCTGTTTGCGGAGCACTGACAGGAGGCATAATAGCCATAGACAAAAATATGGTCGTGACATCCAAGCCTTCCTGTAACATTACCCTGAAAAACACGCTTCAAAGCCTTCAACCCCGCAGGGAAACTTTGGAAAAAGTTCGAGGAAACCTACGGAAGCTGCGTCTGCCACGACATTCAAAAGAGAATCTTCGAAAAATCATACGATCTGTGGGAGCCAAAACAATATGAAGAATTTGAGAAAGACGTCAGCCGTGGTCCCAATGAATGCCTCACGGTTGTGAAAAATGCTGCTAAATGGGTTGCCGAGCTCCTTTTGGGAGAAAAATAAAGAAGTCTCTGTTGTCAGAAGCGAAAAGTTAATGAGCATAGACTTAACGTGTACTCTGGGGTTTGCCGGCCATAGGGCGCGGGACCCACCCGATCCCGTTCCGAACTCGGAAGTTAAACCGCGCTCCGTTCCCGGCTGTAGTGCGGTCTTCGGCCACGCGAACCCGGGAAAGCTGGCAGCCCCAACTGAAATTAGTCTACTAGTTTGGAGGAGAATTACCGAAAATTTATAACTGAGCATTGATAGTTTTTCGAAAGGTGAGCATGTGAACGAATTGGCGGCAATGACTGCTTTGCAGAATCAGATTATGCAGGAACCGTTCGGAGAGTACTCATGGATTCTAAATGTACTTATCTATGTCTTTTTCTTTGTTTTCATGTTTTATGGACAAAAAATTAACACATACATTATGCTTAGGGAAGTTGAAGGTTCGCTTTATAAGCTTAAATATATTAGAGATGACGGGCGAAAAATTGCAGTTGAAACGATAAAGGAGATCGGGAAGTCGCAGACAGACCCCACGGTTAGAGTTGACAGATTCCTAGAGTATTTCACAATATCACCGCAAAGCCTAGACCCTGCAGGCTTAGTTTGGAAACTTGAGCATGTACTGGACGTTAGAGAAAACCGTTTCAAGGATGAAGTGAAGTTGATGGCGCCAGCGGCAGACAAAACCCAAACTAACAATTTGGAAAACACGCTTGAAGCAGCAATGGCGCTTAACTACATTTACAAAGTGATAAGACACTTTTACCTGCTAGGTAAGAAAACGTTAAGCCTTTACATAATAATGCAAATACAGATGATATTGCCTCTTATAATGCGAGAGGCAGAAGCCTATGCAAGCGCACTAAAAGCCTTTGCATACGGTCAGCCGATAGGCGATGGTGCAGGCGCACTGGTAGCAGCCAAACTAATGCACGGGCAACCCACGAGAAAGATAGCTAAGGACTGCGTTGTTGCAACAGTGCCAATAGAAGGACGCACAGCATACGTTATTAAGGCTGAAGGCCATGGGGGAAACGTCGGAAAGCCCGGAGATGCAACAAAAACCATCATCGAAGAAAACGAGGGAAAAATTGCCACAGTAATCATGGTTGACGCTGCTTTAAAACTTGAAGGCGAAGACGTAGGAGATATTGCTGAGGGAGTGGGTGCAGCTATAGGCGGACCCGGCGTTGACCAGTTCAAGATTGAAGAGACGATTCTGAAATATCGCATTCCAATACATGCCGTGATAATAAAGGAAGACATCGGTGATGCCGTTTCGCCACTGCGCAAGGAGATTTTTGACTCCGTTGACACCGCTATTGAGAGGATAAAGCAAGTCATATTGGAAAAAACAAAAGAAGGGGACAAGGTGATTATTGCTGGAGTGGGCAACACCATTGGTATCGGATAATAGGAGAGATGCAAAATGAAGAAAACTCCATCATCTGCAAAAACCAAAATCTCGTTGTTTGTCCTGCTCGTAATATTCATAACTATTGCGTTATCGTTAGCAGCCATCATCTTCGCCATCCAAGCCTTTAGTACTGGCCAAGAATTAGTTGCAGGATACCTATTACTCATAGGATTCTTAGCAGCAGCTTTATCCACTTACGTGCTGTTCCAAACAAGGAAACGGATGCTGCATCTAAGGATAAAGACTCCGCCCATAACAACCACCATTGAGTGTAGAAAATGCAGTTTCAAGAGTGTTCGAGATTTCCAACGCGGTGACTACATCTTCAAAGAGGTTGACCCATGCCAGAAATGCAACGAGAACATGTTGATAACGGCAATCTATAGAGAAGTCAAAGAGAGAAAGGAGAAAACACGTTTCTAAGTTAAGATTACGCATCCATCATCAACTATCAAAACAGTATGTTCAGCCTGAGCCACCGGATTTCTGCTAGCTTCTATGAATATGGGGTAGCCCATAAGAGATCTTGAAGACAAAAGTTCTTGAAAGGCTTCTCGGTGAAATTCTATTGGCACAACATCTTGCACCCAACGTTCAGCGAACGGTAGAGTTCTAAAGTTCTCCTCAACATATTTTAAAACTTGCCTCGCATATGAACCTTTCAATGCTCTGCGTTTGAGAAAGCGGAAGATAGTGACCTCCTCACCGTTTTCCACCTTGCCTATGGCATTGGGTAAAGTTACGAAGGGTTCAATTGCGTAGACTCGGCCTAGCTTGATTTTTGAAAAAGATAATACCTGAGAAACATTAGGTAGGGAGGTACCAGCGTGCACAAGATATCTTCCAACTTGATGCCCGGTGAGGTTTGATATTGGTTTGAAGCCGCGGGATTTTATGGTTTTTTCAATTATTCCCCCGAGTTTTGATGTGGAAATCCCCGCATGTATGTTGTTTATGGCTGTTTTCAAGGCTTGTTTCGCTGTTTCTACGAGGCTTCTATACTCTGGGTTGAAGCTTATGGTGACTGCCGTGTCCGTTACATAACCATCCAAGTGAACACCGATGTCAACCTTAACTATGGATCTTTCAGGGATTCTTCTGTTGTCGTTTGGCGGAGACGTGTAGTGCGCTGCTATTTCGTTTATTGAAACATTGCATGGAAACGCTGGTTTTCCACCTTTTTCCCGTATAAGCCTCTCAGCTTTTTCGCAGACTTTAATTATCGGCATGTCTTCTCGAACAAAACGTTTAATCTCTTCACGTGTTTCACGCAGAATTTTTCCAGAAAACTTAAATTTTTCAATGGCTTCTTCGTCAAAACTGTTCATTAATGTTCACGAGTTTCGCTTTTATTAACGGTAACAATGGTATAGTTTAAAAAGTTTACACCAAAGGATTGTGAAGTAGTTGATAAAGGTAACGTGGTTTGGACATGGTCTAGAGTTTGGGTGTGAAAACTTTTGGTTCTAGTGTTGCGAAGTCTTTTCCGCCTAAATGGAAAATCATTCTTGCTTTTTCTAAATCATATTTGTCCGTGAACACGGTTTCATATGCATGGGCTTTCCAAAAAGTTTAAACATCACTACTTACCCATTTTTTTGGGGAACGCGTTGGACTGGCATTAACCCGCATCAAAATTCTGCTCGTTTTTGTAGTAGACATACTCAAATTTAAAAACCTTCTAGAACTTATATCCTCTTTTAACAATGATGGAGGAGAAATGTTTGCCACAAGATTCTAACAGAAAAACGGTGCTTGATCCCTTCGGAACAAGCGTGGTTGCAGATTACGAGCGATTGTACAAGGAGTTTGGAATTGAACCGTTTAAACCCCTCCTATCAAGAATGCCGAATCCATCTATGTACATTAGACGTGGGATAATATTCGGGCACCGAGACTTTGATAGGATATTAAACGCCATGCGAAAACACGAAGAATTCGCTGTTTTAAGCGGCATAAAACCAACAGGTGAGTTCCACCTAGGCACGTTAATGACTGCTAAAGAAATCATTTACTTTCAGCAACAAGGCGCTCAAACATTCTACTGTATCGCCGATGTAGAAGCTTACGAAGATAATAAGATTCCATTCGAGAAAAGTGAAAAAACAGCTGTAGACAATGTTGCAGACATGCTTGCGCTAGGACTAGACCCGAAGCGAGCATACATTTACCGGCAATCTAAGGAAATTAGAGTCAAAGACTTAGCTATAATCTTTGGAAGAGCCGCAACATTGGCTACTATGAAGGCAATTTATGGTGAACGTCACATCGGTCTGTATCTATCAGCTTTGATACAGGCTGGAGACATCCTTCTACCTCAGCTAGAAGACTTCGGTGGACCAAAGCCCACAGTGATTCCGGTGGGAATTGACCAAGACCCACACATACGCTTCACCAGAGACCTTGCACAAAGATTCCAGCGAAAATACAAGTTTATCCTTCCATCCTCAACTCTTCACAAGCTTATGAAGGGTCTGGATGGTTCTCCGAAGATGAGCAAGCGGCAAATGAACTATTTCACTTTACACGACGAGCCAGAAACAATCGCGGAGAGAATATCCAACGCTTTTACCGGTGGAAGAGCAACTATTAAGGAGCAACGCAAACTCGGTGGAGTTCCAGAAATTTGTCCAATCTATGAAAACTGTCTCTTTCACTTCGTGGAAGACGATGACAAAATCATAAAAACATATCATGACTGCAAGACTGGAACACTGTTATGTGGAGAACACAAAAAGCAAACAATAGACATAGTGCTAAAATTTGTGAAAGAACATCGACGAAAAAAGAAGAAGTTCAGGGGTAAGGCTCGAGAAATTCTTCAAGAGAAACAGTGAAGAGAAATAAACTATAAATACCCTTTTACTTATTTTCATTATTGTGGTGCAGTGATGCCTCGCCAATTTACATAAAAAGGCGAATAAGTTCTAGACGAAAACCAGCGAAGAACATGCATACTTTTATTAAAACTGAAACAACAACTAGGTTACCAAATCCAGCTTGTTCCATCCATGAGGGAAAAAACAATGGTTGAACTCAGAGAAAACGAGCGTAAGACACTTTTAGCCATAGAAAGACTAGGTGGAAAAGCATCAGTAGAACAAATAACAAACGAAAGCGGCTTGCCCGATTCAACGATAATGCGTGCAGCCCTAGCATTACAAGAGAAAAAACTCTTGAAAACTCTTGAAAAGAAACAAACAATCATAGAACTTAACGATGAGGGAAAACTCCACGCAAAACAGGGCTTACCTGAAAGACACCTGATAAACGCTCTCATAAAGCTAGGCGGAAAAGCACCCATCGAAAAAACAGTTGAAAACGCAAAATTAGAGAGACGATTCGTACCAATAGCTTTAGGATGGCTTAGAAGAAAAAACTGGGCGGCATTAGACACAAAAACAACTATGCTACAGCTATTAGAAAAGCCAGAGAAGGAAGGTGCCGACGAAAAATTACTAAAACTTCTAAACGAAAAAGGACAGGCAATCTCTGAAGATCTAAGTCCCGAACTGCAATCCGCCGTTCAAATCTTGAAAAGAAGAAAACTTTTGGAAATAGATGAAAAAACAAAGAGGGTAATAGAAATAACAGAAGCTGGCTGGAAAAGGATAAGGAGAGGGATAAAAGTAATCAGTGAAGTAACTCAGCTCACGCCTGAACTTATCATAACGGAGAAATGGCGTCGAACAAAGCTGAGAAAATTCGACGTCACAGCACCCGGACCAACCATTTACCCAGCGAAGATTCATCCTCTGCAACAGATCATACAGCGTGCCCGTGAAATCTTCTTGGAGATGGGATTCACTGAGATTCGCGGACCGCTTATAGAAACCGCATTCTGGAACTTCGACGCGCTCTTTCAGCCTCAAGATCACCCCGCACGTGAGATGATGGATACGTTCTATCTGGCTAATCCGAAGGCTGGAGGACTGCCGAAAAAGTCTTTGGTGGACGCCGTCGCAAAGACCCATGAAGACGGGTGGACGACAGGTTCGAAGGGCTGGGGTTATAAGTGGAGCCACGAAGAGGCGCAGAGGCTTGTTTTGAGAACGCACACGACATCCGAGACGATAAAGTATCTTTCGAAACACAAGACTCCGCCGACAAAGGTTTTCTCGGTTGACCGAGTCTATCGGAATGAGAAGGTTACGTACATACACACGGCGGAGTTCCATCAGATCGAGGGGATAGTGGTAGACAAGCATGTGACGCTGCGAGACCTCATGGGAACACTGAAGACTTTCTATTCTCGTTTCGGGCTGCGTAAGGTGCAGTTCTGGCCGTGCTACTTCCCCTACACGGAGCCCTCTGCTCAAGCGGTGTTTTACGTTCCCAAGCTTAAACACTGGATTGAACTATGCGGGATGGGAATGTTCAGGCCTGAGGTTTTAGCGCCCATGGGCATAAAATATCCCGTGTTAGCTTGGGGAGGAGGACTTGAGCGCCTAGCGATGATCGAACTCGGCTTGGATGACATCCGTGCCCTTTATGGCAACAGCCTAAACTGGATCAGGAGGACACAAATGTGCCGACGATAAATCTCAACAGAGAAAGATTCTGCAAGTTTCTAGGACGCGACATCACTGTTCAGGAGATGGCGAAGCAGCTGCCGTGGATCGGCTTCGACATAGAAGAGGTTGGCCAAGACTACGTTAAGGTTGAGTTTAACCCGAACCGCGTTGACTTCTGTAGCTACGCCGGAGTGGCGAGAGCCTTAAAGGGTTTTATGGGTTGGGAGACAGGGCTGCCGAAATACGAGGTGAACCCTGGAAAAACAGTGTTGTTCATCGATGAAGCTGTTTCAGGTGTTAGGCCCTACATGCTCGCAGCTGTGGTTCGCAACGTGAAGCTTGACGAGGATGGCATCGTTGATCTGATGGAAATGCAGGAAGATCTACACTGGGGGGTGGGCAGAGATCGGAGAAAGGCTTCGATCGGAGTGCACAACTTAGACGTGGTTGAATCACCGTTCACTTTCACCGCTGTTGAGCCAAACAGTGTTAGATTTGTTCCACTCGACAAGACTGATGAGATGAGCTTGAGTGAAATCCTTGAAAAGCATGAGAAGGGAAAAGCGTATAGACATCTTGTCGACTGGGCGGAGAAGTATCCGCTGCTTGTGGATAGAGACGGCAAGGTTCTTTCTATGCCGCCTGTAATAAACGGTGAGTTGACAAGGGTCAGCAGCCGGACGCGGAACCTTTTCTTGGATATCACCGGCACAGATCATAGGGCGGTTGAAAAAGGTCTTCATGTGCTAGCGACGGCATTAGCTGACATGGGTGGCGAAATAGAAAGCGTGAAGGTGAGATATCCAGACCACAGCGTTGTTTCACCTGACCTAACTCCGGAAAAAATGAGGCTCAGGGTTGCGTACGCAAACGAGATGGTGGGCCTAAGGCTTTCAGAGAAACAGGTCATAGAATGTTTGGAGAGGTGCAGGCTTGGAGCAAGGAAAGTCGGCGAGGGCATAGTTGAAGTTGCTGTTCCAGCCTATCGCATCGATGTCTTGCACGAAGTTGACTTGGTTGAGGAAGTGGCAATCGGATATGGCTATCAGCGTCTGAAGCCGACTTTTCCAAGATCTGTAACTATTGGTCAGGAGCAGCAGGCTCACAGGCTGGCGAACGTCGTGCGCAAGATTATGACAGGGGTGGGATTTACAGAAGTCATGAATTTTACGCTCACGAACGAGAGGTGGCACTACGAGATGATGAGAAGGAAACCTAAGAACATTATAGAGATTGCGAATCCGGTTTCAGCCGAATACTCCATAGCACGTCAGGAGCTGCTGCCTGGCTTGATGAAGAATCTGATGGATAACAAGCACGAGAGTTTTCCGCAGCGGCTTTTCGAGGTGTCCGACGTGATGCACATAAACATGGGATTGGAAACGCGTTGCGAGAGGCTCTTGCACGTGGCAGCCGTTTCATCACACGCAACCGCGAATTTCACCGAAACAAAATCCTACGCGGAGGCGTTGCTGGCGAATCTGGGATTGAAACGCTGGGATATTAAGGCGGCTGAGCATCAGAGTTTTCTGGAAGGCAGAACAGCGGCGGTTTACGTGAGAAGCAAACGGATAGGCTTGCTCGGCGAGGTGCACCCCGAAGCCCTAAACAACTTCGAACTGGACAACCCGGTCAGCGCGTTCGAGATCAACCTAGAAGAAATTGTATAGTTTAGTAAAACTTATTTTCCTCTCTGCAACATTTACCTATAGCGATGAAATGAGCATAATCCCACCGAACCTTGCAAAAGGCTCATGCAGACGGACTCAACAGAAGAGCAAGCGTAACGCTTGCTTACTTATGACGGCGGGTTTACCCAAGCATGGGACACGGTGGGCGCGGGCACAAAATCCCACGTCAGAGAGAGCTTGACCTAGGGGAGCGTAGCGCTCCACAATGAAGTTAAGGGATAGGTATCGTGGGAGACAACCGCCCGCGAAACAACTTTTAAGTTAAGTCATTTCGGTGCAACTTTTAACCTTATCTAGCAGCTCCTTTCTTAATGGTTCCTTTACGTATACCTATTTTGGAAAAAACACGCAGTATCACGCGTGAAGTCGTGTGTGTCAGGTTCTTAACAGGGTTTTATAAAACCAAATGGTTTCAACCACGTTTATTATTACAGCGATGAGTGCTAAGGCAAAGGTAACGATGTTCCAGGTTTCTGGAAGCGAGCGTAGCAGGTAAACAGCCATTGCTACGAAGAAAAGTGTATAGAAAAGTGTGCGGGGGATTATCCATTTTCCTGTTACCACAAAGAAACGTAAGATCCCGAAACGTCTAGGATTAACGTGGTATATCCCTTCAATGTCCTTACGTGCAAGTTTCAGATGATGAAGTTTGTCCAGATGGTAGGTTGCTAACCACGGGCTGGACATCTCCAAATCCCGGTAAACTTGCCTTGCTGAGGCTTGTTTAACCTTTAACAGGTGTAAGTAAACCTTGAATGTAGTTCCAACAACTTCCTTCCCTAAACGGCACTCAGGTATCTCTTCCTTAACGGTCAAAAACAGCGACCTCTAACGCAGTTTGGCTAAATAAGGAGAGGCTCAACGTGGACAACGTTTTCACACCTAATTCTTACTCGATGAGAAACTCTGCATACCCCCAAACCTGAATATATTGCCCATCTTGCTCTATCCACCCTGAAGAAAGGACTCGATATTCTCCAGAAGTGAAGGGTTGATCATTGTTGCTTAGTTTAACAGTGATTTGATGTGTCTGGCTTGGTTCTAAACTGACTATCACTTCCACTCCAGCAACCGCGGAATGGAATACCCATCTATCCTCGACCCATTTCTCGAAGACCACGCCGTAAGCGGTGCTTGCAAACGTAACTGTCTGGTTTGAAGTGTTCTTAATCGTTATCGTTATATTGTCGCCCTCATGATAAACCGCCTTGTCCGTAGTCACCTCCAAAAGGAGCAGAGAAGCTGGAGGGGATGGTCGTACTGTAACATTAAACTCGGTGTAAGCCTCCACTGAGGTTGTTTGACCACGCTGGCTTATCTCCCCGATAGAGACAACTCTGTACTTACCTTCGCTGAAAATTTCTCCAAGTTCGTAAGCTACCACGGCTTTATACTCACCAACGCCTAAAGGTGAGAGTGTACTGGTGCCGGAGGAATCAGCGATAGATAATAGAAACTTCCACTTTTCATCGACCCATTTCTCGAAATGCAGCCCATAGGCATCGTCTTTGAATGTTATGTTTTCTTTTAGAACGTTGACAAGGTATATCCTCATGTTTTCTCCGGTGTAGTAAGTATCCTTGTCTGTCGTGACGATTAGAGAGGGTTGACTAACTGGGGGAATAACTTCCGTAATGGACGCTGCCGATATCGCCCCTAGAACAATGAAGACCACGCTTAGAGCAAGCAGTTTCCTTAAGGAGTACATACCTTGACTAGCCATCGATTTTCACCTGTTTAAATTAAAGAAGCAAGTGACTCTTAAACCAAATCTCTTGTACAGTTTGTACTACACTTTGAACGACGCGAATATCCTGCCCCCTTCCCTAGCTCTTCCCTTTCTGTCGTCTGCCCAGTAAAGTGATCACCCCTATGGGGTTCATGTCCACTACCCAAAAATGCGGAAAAGTAGTTGCCCAATACGCCAAAGAATCGGAAGTTGAATAAAAAGGGGAAGTTAAATCTTTCACGACGACACCTCAACTTTTAAGTTAAGGCGTCTCAGTGCACAAAAATCAAGTAGGCTGGTTACTCAATCACCTGAAGGAGCCAGCCAGGTCTGTGATTTTTGCGCCTTTTTCTTTTAGGCTTATCAGATATTTCATGGCTTCATCTAAAGATACGGGACGTTTCAGTCGCATTTGAAGTTCTTCTGCGATTTCTGATAGTTTGGCGCATGTTTCTTTGCTGATTTTGATGGTTTTTGTTTCAGCCACGGGGGACACCAAGTAGAAAAAGTGGCAAAACTCCACATTTAAGCCTCTTGGGAAGAGCTGCTCTGTAGGCATGTTGTATTGGATTATGTTGGTTCGGTTTCAAAGGAAGTTTTAAGATGTTTTGAAGAAAGAGATAAATGAGGATTTGGCTTAAGGTTTGGGTGGCGGGGTTGTCTGTGGGTGTGTTGAAGCCTGAGGAGAAGGTGAATATTGCGATTGAATTGTCGGACGTGTGTGTTCGGGTTTGTGCGGAGGGTATTAGGGCGGAGTTTCCGGGTATTGGGGATGAGGAACTTTTGGAGCGGTTGAGGGAGAGGATTGCTTGGGCGAAGAGATGGCGTAGACGTGAGGTTTAGAGGTTGGAAACTTTTTATGATCTGATTAGAAGGGTGGTTACGGATTTTGGTGCTGTTGGTTTGGATTACATGTTTACTGGGGCGTTAGCGGCCAGTTTTTATGGCGTGCCACGAACCACGACGGATATTGACGTTGTTGTTGACTTTTCAGAGAAAATCTCGCGGAGTAAGCTTGTTTTGGCTTTGAAGCAGGCTGGGCTGCTGGTTGATGAGAAAAGGATTGACGCGGCGCTCAGGTCGGGTTATAGGATAGCCACATTTGAGGATAGTAAGACGCCGTATAGTGTTGACGTTATATTTTCCAGCGGAAAACTTGAGAAAAGGGCTGGAAATATCTTGGGCTTGCCGACTTTTTATCAGACGCCTGAAGAGTTGATTCTGGCGAAGTTGCGCATGATTAAGGCGACGGTTCCGAGGGAGAGGGCTTTGAAGGACAGGGATGATGCGAAGGCGATTTTGAGATTCACCAGAGTTGACACGAAAGCTCTAAAAGAGAGAGCGAGAAAGAACAGCACGCTGTCGATACTTGAAAAAATAATTGCTGACACATGTAGTTAGATAGTGACTATTGAGGATGCAAACCAAACAAAGCCTATTAAAGGTGAATAAGAGCAGCAGGATGGTTGTTGAGGCTTGTGATGACTTGCATAGGGGAGGTTGGGAAGTTGGCTTTGTTGAACGACCCGAGAGGATATAGGATTTGACAAACGCGATTATTGAGGAGTTTCCGAAGGACAAATAGAGGGTAAAGGTTCGCGCGCGCGAGCACTAGAAGACTACTTCCAAATACATTCTAACCGTTATGCTGGCACTCTTTGTGTCACAAGTCACCATTATCATTAATTCTTCATGATTTGTTGTTGTAGGAGGGGGGAGGGGAGGCCCACAACAACACTTACACAGTTCTTGCACAACTCCTCAAGAAGCTTTCCGCATGAATTCCAAGAAATCTCCGTTAAGAACGGCGCGCATGTCTAGAAAGGAGCTGGTAGACACCGGAAGATGAAATGTTGTACAGAGACAACCTAACTTTTAAGTCTCACTTTTGCATAGAACCTTAGAGGCTGATAAAACGGCGGGATAAAGGCTTGGACACAGAAACGAAAATCGATCTGATTCGCAGACCCCCAACGGAAGAAGTCTTGACAATGGACAATTTGAGGCAGATTCTCGAAACGGAAGAGCATCCCATAGCCTACAACGGCTGGGAACCCTCCGGCCTAGTCCATCTAGGAACCGGTGTCATCTGCGCTTACAAAATGAAGGACTTTGTCGAAGCTGGAACACGCTTCAAGGCCTACCTTTCCACCTGGCACGCCTGGCTTAACAACAAACTAGGCGGCAACCTAGAACTGATCAGAACAGCGGCCGACCTCTTCAAGCACTCATGGATAGCCCTAGGCGTCCCAGAAGACAAAGTCGAGTTCATATACTCAGACAAGCTCTACAACAACCTAAGCTACTGGGCCAAAACCATCATGACCGCCAAGAACCTCACGATAGCAAGAACGAGACGAACCCTAGAAATCGCCGGAAGAAAAGAAACAGAAGCCCACTACGTCTCAGACTTCCTCTATACACCCATGCAGGTGGCAGACATATTCCACATGGAAGTCAAAATCTGCCAGCTGGGCATGGACCAGCGCAAAGGAAACGTCGTAGCGAGGGAACTAGGCGAAAAACTTGGATTCTGGAAACCGGTGTGCGTCCACCACCATCTATTACAAGGACTAGAAAAGCCAGCAGTGTGGCCGATTCCCGAAGGCAAAGAAAAAGAAGCCGTCGCATCGGCCAAAATGTCCAAGAGCAAGCCCGAAACCTGCGTGTTCATCTACGATTCACCACAAGAAATAAAACAGAAAATCACTAAGGCCTTCTGTCCAGAAAAAACAATAGAGTTCAACCCGATCCTAGACATCTGCAAACACATAATCTTCAGAGAAAACGAAACATTCACAGTTAATCGACCAGCCAAATACGGCGGCACAGCAGAGTACCAGAGTTTCCAAGAGTTAAAAACAGCTTACAAGCGCGGAGACCTACATCCGCAGGACCTCAAAAACGCGTTGGCAGACGAACTAGCGGTAATCCTTGAACCCGTCAGAAGGTATTTCGAAAACATCAGAGAAGCAAGAGAATGCCTAAACGCCATCAAAAACGCCGAAACAACCAGGTAAAAGCCTTGTCAACACGCATTAAAGAGAAAGAAGAAAAAATTCTGCGACTTCTAGAACGTTTAGCTAAAGAATCTGCAAAGGGAACACCCATAATCGTGGAAGGCAAAAACGACATCGAAACACTAAGGGCGTTGGCTGTGAAAGGAAAAATAATATCCGCAAAAACAGGTGGAAGATCTCTTCTAGATGTCATCTCTGAAGTGGAGAAAAGCGGGGTACAAGAAGTTATCCTGTTATTGGATTTCGACAGAAGAGGAAAAGAATGGACAAAACGCCTGAAACAAAACATAGAAAAGGCAAAAATAAAGCCCAACCTCACATTTTGGACTAAACTCTCAGGACTT
>JAOUPS010000118.1 GCA_029879735.1 Candidatus Bathyarchaeota archaeon
AGAAACAAGCTTCAAAGTTTGGTGCAGAAATAAAGTATCTTGAAGAAGTAATCGACCTTGACCTCAGGCAAGAACTGAAAAAGGTTACCACAAGCAAAACTGTCTACGAATCCATTGCTTTGGTGATTGCAACTGGAACCCAAAGGAGAAAACTGAACGTCCCCGGAGAGACCGAGTTCATTGGAAAAGGTGTCAGCTACTGCAGAGTTTGCGATGGACCATTTTTCAAAGGCTTGAAAGTTGCAGTCGTCGGATCTACTAAGGACGCAATAACAGACGCGTCACTCTTATCTGAAATGGCCAGAGAGGTATTTCTAATAACACAGGGTGAAGAAATCACGGTTCCAAAACAGTTGATGAAAAAGCTCTTGAAAAAAGCAAACGTGAAAATAATCAGAGGAAGAGTAGTCGAAATTCTAGGAGAGCACGTTACCAAGGCCATAAAAATCAAGCCAGAAAACAAGCAAGAGCTACTACAACAAGTCAATGGCGTTTTTGTATCCTTGGGTAAGGCACCAGCCACTGGAATCGTTGAAAAAGCTGGAGTAGAAGTTGATGAGAGGGGATGTGTAAAAGTGGACCGTTGGCAAAGAACCAACATCGAAGGCGTTTTTGCAGCTGGCGATTGCACATGTGGTGGAATGCAGGTTGTAACAGCTGTAGGAGAAGGAGCTATGGCATCCCTAAAAGCATTCCATTATGTCACCCGCATGAAAGGAGAATGATTCAAAAATGGTTGATAATGGAAAGATTGGCGTGTTCAAAGAGAATGATTTCTGCGAATAGTGAACAGAGAACGTTAATCGATGTTTTCAGTGAACATTCATTTTTGAACTGTTCAGTTCTTGTGAACGGTCAAATTCACTCGGAGGAACAGATTTTAATGTTCAGAATATGTGAATCGCGCGAAAAATGAACATTCAAGTTGAGAGACAAGAGGATGGAACCGTATTCACTCTTTATTTGCGATTTAAACGTCTATTCTCTGTTTTCCGTTCCCTCCATTTCGATCGAACTACAAAAAAGGAATGATCAATTCTCTCAAAATGAGCATCCTCTAAAACGAAAGCGCGTGCGGGTTCTTTCCACGGAAAACACTCTGAGCAGCGAGAATGAAAAGCTTTCAAAAGACAAGGGAAAACTTGAAAAACGACTGAAACGGGTTGAAAAAGAACTTGAAGAGTGCAGCCAGCGATTATTACAAGAACCGACAGCTCACACACCAAAAGACACAAAACTTCTTTTCCGTTTTTAGAAAGTAGAAAGTTATAGGCTGAATAGAAAAGGGGGAAGATGGGTGACTACACCATTTAATCTTCATCGTCACCGCGAGCGGAAGAAAAGCCAAAGACTACGCTTTCCAGTGTGTAACCTATGTCAGAAGCAGTGATTGACCGTTATCAAAAGCGTTGTGAGATCTGCGGTCATGTCGAATATGTGCCCCATGTCGCTTTCATCGAAGCCCCAAGTATAATGTGCTTCTACTTGGGTATCATTAAAGGTCAGGGTATCCAGTCGATACGTGACTTCTTCTCCCATAACCGCGATGAAAGTTGCCTCTGCTATCTGCTCGGCTTCTTCCCTAGTCAAGCCGTCACTTATGTTGACGCGCACAAAGACATTCACGTCTCTCATTCCGTTGACGACAGCCTGCAACTTGATCACATCTGGATCTGAAGGGATACTAGTTCTCCCAAAATCTACGGCTATCTTTGCGAGGTCAAGGATATTGATTTTGTCGTTACCATCCATGTCAGCTTCTTTGTTCCATCTTGAGTCTCCGGGTTCTGTTCCAAAAGCACTGGTAGCTATGGCTACATCAACTATGTCGACTCCTCCGTCATGGTTCACGTCCGTTACTAGCGGCGGCGGAATCACGGTCAGCGTCCGCAATATCTGGCTTGGTTCATACCCTTCTTTTTCAACCGTGACAACTATCTCGTAGGTCCCTTCATTGACAATAGACGTATCAATTGCTCCTTGATAGTTACCATTCCCATGGTCTGAGAGAAGAAAGAGCACCTCCAAATCCCCTATGGTCGCCGTCACTGTCGCTCCTTCAATCGGCGCTCCTTCATCATCCTTTACAACAACGAATATCGTCACGTCGTCTCCCCTAGCAACGCGCGCAGAAGATAATTCTACAATGACCTGCATCTTGAAACCATTTGCTCCAAGAGCTAACACGTTCAAACCAACTACGGTCAATAATACTGTTAAAACGACACCAGTTGCTGCAATCTTATTCTTCAACATTACTTAACCTCCTAACACGACATACGGACCTACCACCTAATAGTTCTATATTTTCGAACAAATTGTCCACGCTATAGTACATCGTGTTCCAAAACACAGCACTAAGCAACTTTGGACACACTTATTTATGTATCATAATGATATGTCTATGTGCCTGCGTGTGCGCAGTGAAACTCAGGAACTGGCCAATTGTAGGTATTTGAGGGTTATTAATGGAGGATGTTAGGTCAAAGCTGAAGGGTACGACGCTTAAAGTTTACTGGCATCTTCTGAGAAGCGGGAAACCAACCACTATCAGGCGTCTTCAGAGAAGTCTGGGTTTTTCAAGTCCAAGCGTGGCATCATATCATCTTGAGAAGCTCATGGACATGGATCTCGTCAAGAAAAACGTCATGGGAGACTACGAACTTAAGAAGACAGTTAGCATGGAGGTGATGAGCTCCTTTGTGAGGATCAGCCATCTGATGATTCCGCGATACGTGTTTTACACAACCTTTTTCTTCACTCTTCTAATCGTGTTCATAGTTGGATATGCCAGCTCACTATCCCTACAGGGCGTCTTCGCTTTGCTCTTTGGAGTGAGCGGACTTATCATCACAGGATATGAAACGTGGAGGCAGTGGAGGCTGAAACCTGTTTGACCAGTGTTCTAAAGAATAGAACTATAGCCGAAAAACCGCAACAAGTGAGATGATAAAGATGCAAACCAGACTGTTACATGCGATTCTATCTGGAATAATAATAGCCACGGTGCTCGGTTTCCTTCTGATCCCCGCGACATGGCAGATGATAAGCCAACAATACGAAGAACCAACCTTTGGAACTATAACTGATAGCAAAGCAATCATGGAGATAATCGTATCAGTCGCTGTCACGGCAATCACTCTGTTCTCGTTTAAACTCGTAAAAAGAGCAGAAGAGTAAACAAACAAGTATAACTTTGGAAAGTTATCCCGGTCTTACTGGTTACGCCCTGATCCGAAGATAGTGAACTTTCGATGGGCGTGATAACCATAGTCTCAGTTTGTGGTTTCTTGTTCCAAAATTAGAACATTTGTACTAAAGTATAGAACTAAAGGAGTGAGTCACCATGGTTTATTGCGTCGCACTTGGGCGGGAGGAAACGTGGACTTACAGAAAAGAACAAGATTGGGATTCTTGAAGTTTGCAGGCTACTTGGTTCCTCTTGTTCAATCACTGCCTGTGACTGGTGTCTGGACAGGTTTGATGACTCTTCCATTCGCTAGCTATTTAATAATGACGTTTGCGAATCTTCCAGGCAGCCTTACCACAGCGCTGTCTGAATTCTTTATACCTTTCCTTATTATAGAGAAAGCATTAGTCATCATTGGTCTTTTGATCCTCATTTACTCTGTAGCTTATCTGAGGATAAAGAAAAAAGAAGGATTGGTTACTTCAGGACCTTATCGGCTGGTCAGACATCCTCAATATTTGGGAATGACACTCTCAACCATTGGTTTAACGAGCTGGAGCGTCTGGTTTCTAAACAATACTTTTGGCATTGGTTTCCTGAGTCCATCGCAGACTACAGGCGTGTGGTTCGTTGAATTGTTCGCCTATATTCTGCTGGCACACATAGAAGAACAGTATCTATCCAGAAACTGTGGAGAACCATTTGAGAACTATAAGAGCCAGATACCCTTCTTCATACCTTTCCTCAAGACCAATAGAAGGATTCTGGACATTCTCGTTTCCATTTTAATTCCAGCTATTCTCCTGCTCGGACTAATAGTTGGGTCGGGGTCAGCATCTGCGGTCTTTAATTATTAAACTATGCCCGTCCAAGTTCAAGTCTAAACTTGCCCACGACGTAAGTGTTTACTCTTCATATAGAAAGGTCACCAGCACAAGCGAGGCTTGACTATGTTTTCCACGACTACAGAAGCCACCTGATTAATGTTGCTGAGGGTGTCCGTTCCTAAGGATGAAAAGTTCTCCAGAATCATGTTAAGTAGCGAGGTGGAAGAGTTCGTCGGCAGGTACGATAGGTTCTCCCTGAGAAGCGTCTTCATTCCTTCAGAAAATGTTTCGTCGAGCAAGAAGGGTGTAGCGCAGACTGCAGATTTTAAGCATGAAACCAAGCACAGAATCTCGGCCAACGGTTTGCCCATCGCCAACTGCCAAGCGCGTTTGTCGGTTTCAGTAGCCTCGAGCAAGTGCTTAGCGTAAGCTGTTTGGTCTTCAACGTATCCTCGCCCGTAAAGGAGGCGAGAAACCTCGTAGTCTTTCACTGCAATAGATATCAGGTAGAGCAGGTTGGTTGCGTACTCTCTGCTGATAATGGAAAGGTTGACAAGATCTGAGAGTGCTGGCGGAAGCGGGAGAACATAATAGAGCAGGCTACCGTGCAAAACTGAGTGGCCCACCTCGTGACGAATTCCTCCATACTGAACCAGCAGTGGCAGCTTCTTCATCCTTTCAAGGCAGAGAATTATGCGGCTTGTTCCTCGAAAAGCGTCGTGCATGGCGAAAAACAACTCGCTAAAGGATGCCGAGGCCACGCCAACCTCTTTCGATTCTTTTGCCATGAAGGCGCTCATAGATGAGGATTTTTCAAAAACGCACAGGTCCACCAGTTCAATCTCGTGGGGTTTCAGTCGACTATAACACTCTTCCACGATCTTAAGGGTGTAATCTATTTCTCGATTTTCAACATCACCAAATTTTGACACGACAATTTTTGGGTGTTCTTCTTTGTTAGTTGCGTTGTGATAAGTCATCTGTGTTTCATCCAGCCAGTTAGATTGTTGAAGTCTTTGTATATATATGATAGATTCGCGAGCACATGCAAACTGAATTCAATCTTGTTTGGTTTTGCAGTGCAGGCATTCTTCTGAGGCTATGGGGATTTCTGCACCACATTTTGGACACTTTTTAAGAAATGCGTTAGGTGTTCCTTTCGTGCGTGCATGCGGCTCGCTCAATTGAATTTCAGAAACCTCTTTTGAGGCTTTTTC
>JAOUPS010000119.1 GCA_029879735.1 Candidatus Bathyarchaeota archaeon
CTTGAACCCATCAATTCATAATTCGACTGCCAAAACTCCCTGAAGCGGCCTTGCTGCGGCTCGTCATATCGGTAGAGGCTGCCTACACAAAAAAGCCTTAGAGGCTTAGGCTCGTTTCTTAAAGTTGTTACGACCAGTCTCGCCACGGAAGCCGTAAACTCTGGTCTTAAAGCAACTTTCCGACCGCCTAAGTCCTTGAAGGCGTACATTCGAGAGCGAACTTCTTCACCGGCCTTTGCCGCTAAGAGCTCGTATGATTCCACAGCAGGCGTTATTATCTCCCCATATCCGTAAAGCCGAGCAATTCTTCTGGCTTTGTCCTCAACGTATCTCAACAATCTGGCTTCTTCAGGCGGAAAATCTCTCATCCCGCGGGCTGTTCTGAAAATGGACATCTTCCAATTCTCCACTATTTGAAGGACAATTGTGAAACTGAGTAGTAAACTATTTCTCCCCTGCGGTTCATAGCAGCCAAAATCAACTGTTTTTTAAGGCTTTGGCACTGTCTCAAAACGCGAGTTAAGTCTTCCAGCTGTATTGGCTTTCCCTCCTGTATGCTCATGATCAAGTATTTTGCTGTCTCTCCGCCGTATTCCCCACGCTCATAAACTCGAAAATCTACGCCCAAGCCGAAGCCTTCTCGAACAACGTATCCGCGGCCTCTCAAATCACGATAAGTTAAATACTTGGCCCAGGCGTTTTCGTCGACGCCCTCATAACATTGCAAAAGTTTTTGGAAGTCAACCTTCCTGCCCTTTCCGTCTTTAGTCTCAAGCATTCCCTTAACCAAAAGATATAGGGCTTCATAAAATGTGAACAATAACCCATCGTTTTCGGTTACACCATACCCTCTGGAGGAAAACTCGTTCACACTCTGTTTTTTAGAGATTTTCACGCCCTTTTCGACAAGTAAGCCCTTAATCTTGAGTTCTGAACGGGTTGCTGTCTTCTCTCTACCCTTGCTCATGTGACTCCTCAACCAACATAAGTTAATGCTCTTTATCTACGTATTGGCTTTAAACTTAACGAAATCTTCCCTATGCAAAACACCATCTTCACAGATGATGGCCGTCACATATTCCAGCGGAGTTACGTCAAAAGCTGGATTCAGAACGTTTACTCCTTCAGGAGTAATCCTCTGCGAACCTATATGTGTAACCTCTTCCCGTCGTCTCTCCTCAATGGTAACGTCTGTTGAGGCGTGTGCCAAGTCAAAGGTGGATTTGGGAGCCGCAACGTAAAATGGAATACTATGCTCTTTGGCTAAAACCGCTATGGTGTACGTTCCAACCTTGTTGATCACCGCGTCTCGCACTATTCTGTCAGCTCCAACTATGACCTTGCTGATCCAACGCTTATACATGACATATCCAACCATGTTGTCCGTAATCAAGGTGACTGGTATGCCGTCACGTCTAAGCTCATAGACTGTTAACCTTGCTCCCTGCAGTTTCGGCCGCGTCTCAGTTGCAACAACCTTGATGTTTTTCTTCTGCTCCCAAGCCGTCCTTATCACGCCTAAAGCAGTGCCGTAATCAACAGTGGCCAAGGCACCGGCATTACAATGCGTCAAGACGACATCTCCATCATGAATGAGTTCGGCACCATGCCTACCCATTAAGCGGTTGGCTGTCGCATCTTCGTCAGCAATTTTCTGTGCCTCTTCAACAACAAGGGCAACTAAATCCCTAGTGTTTCCAGAAAAGCCTCTTGTCTTATCAAGAATCCTATCTATCGCCCAGAAAAGATTGACAGCCGTCGGCCTTGTACCCTTCAAAACTTCCGCCGCGCTCTCCAACTCACTAATTAATTCCTTCTTCTTTTCGGCTTTTGAGTGATAAGCCGCTAAAGCCAACGCGAAGGCTGCAGCCGCGCCCAAAAGCGGTGCCCCCCTTATTTTCATGGTTTTTATCGCCTCAGCCACCTCTCTGCAGTTTCTCATCTCCAAAAACACGGTCTCGCGTGGAAGTCTCGTCTGGTCTATCGTTACGACTGTTCCATCGCGCCACTCTATTGTTCGCATAACGTAAGCCTCGGTAAAGCGTTTTATGCAGCAAACGGTATAAAACTTTGTCAGAAAGTGAAAGGTCATGAAACGGGAAAGCCTAATGGCTCTCGTTGGAAATTTTGGACACAAATATTCTGAAAGCCTAGGCATAAATCTCAAGGATGAAGCAGATGAGGAGATTTTCAAATGGTTTTTGGCGTCCGTACTTTTTGGTGCGCCGGTAACCGAAACTTCGGCCATTAAAACCTACAAGTGCTTCCAAAAATATGATGTTTTAACGCCTAAAGGAATCCTTGAAACTGGATGGGATGGGCTGGTTAAAATCCTTGATGAGGGCAGCTACACACGCTACGATTTTAAAACCGCGGACAAACTTTTGGAAGTAATGCAAAACCTTATTGAAAATTACGGCGGGAGCCTCAACCTTCTTCACAGCAAGGCTTCTGACACAAGGGATTTGGAAAAGAGGCTGAAGAACTTGGGAAAGGGCATAGGCGACGTGACTGTAGGCATCTTCCTAAGAGAATTACGCGACATTTGGGAAAAAGCCAAGCCGGATCCGACGAGTTTGGTCATCGTTGCCGCCAAAAATCTTGAAATAGTAAGGAAAGAAACTGCTGAAAGCTATATGGAACAGCTGGAGGACTTTTGGGATAAAAACAAGGTCGCTCGAAAATCCTTCATTAATTTCGAAACAGCCTTGCTTAGGCTGGGCAAAGATTATTGTAGAAAGAGAAAATGCGCTTTTTGTCAGGTTAAAAATGAATGCCTAAATCCTAAGGCGTCTTAATGCAGGTCATGGAGATGTTTCCCGCACATCCCCTTTTTTATGTTTTTGTCTGGGTCAAGCTTATTTTCGTTAACGGAGCTTAAAAAAGACTTTTTAAGAGGTTAATTTTCACGCACATGATCCTACGACCATTGTGGCCTATTCACAGTGGAAAGGCAATAGTCTCAGGTTAAAGGAGACTCGGCACCATTCAGGTTTTGATGCTTGTTTAATCTAAATGTTTTGCGACGCACATCCTTTTATGTTCGGAAACTGTTGTCATGTGATTGACTGCCAAGGCCGTGTGGAGAAAACTCTTAAGGCTTCTATTTGCAACGCACATCCATCGGTCCCGAGAACCATGCCCTTCAGCGCTATAAGACAGAAATGTAGAAGCCTCGGCTTAGAAGTAGTAGTAAATAAGAAACCACAGAGACACACACTACTACTTCTACGCTTCTGCCCAGCAATATGTCCAATAGCTTAACAAGCACATAATCGAAATCTGGAATTTCAGCCTTACTGATTTGAGCACCATAAAATTTCTTCTTTTGATACTCAAAACTTGTAAGAGGTAGCGCGCGCGTTATTTTCTTAAGGCGCTCTCTTATAGATCCTACCCCCTACCCCCCATATTTTCTGATAAGCCCTTTTCAAGCTTATTTTTAACAACAGACTTTAAGTAATGCTTATCTTACGTTACTATTTGATGGGGATAGATGGAGAAAGATACTGAAGATTATAGAAAGGTGGCTGAAGATTTCCCTAACGCACGCGCAAGTGAAAACATGTTAATGCGCTGAAAAAATGTTAAGGTGCCTTAACGTAAGTGATAACTTCTACTGGACAGCGTTCAGAAAGCTTCAGTTTCTTCTTCCACTCATCTCCAACCGATATGAGAGAGAAAACTCCTGAGATTTCAGCCTTCGCTTTCCGAACTAGATGGACCAGTGCAGCTTGAGTCTCTCCTGTCTTGATCATGTCGTCAACAATTAAGACGCTGTCCCGTCTCTTGATAGTGTCTTTTGGAATGTAAAGCGTCATAGTTACTCCCGAATCCCTAAGCGCGTAAGTTTCTTCGAGAAAAGCCTTAACTCCAACTTCTTTGCTTCTCTTCGCCACTACAAGATTAACTCCCAAGGCGTTGGCAACCATGGTACCTAAAGGAATACCATCAACAGCCGCCGTCAAAACCTTCGTCACACGTTTCCCAGCAAAACTCGAAAGTGCGCTGTTGGCTGCCTGCTGAAGAATGTTAAAATCACCTATAATCTCCGTGTTATCAAAATAGCCTTCATCGTCAAACTTTATTCTGCTGCGAAGCTCCCTCTCCAAACCAACAAGTTTCGTCAGCACCTTCCAAAGCTGCTTCGCCCGAGCCGTATTCGGCAAAACATGCCCCTTTGCATATCTACTTAAAACGGTAACTGGCAAACCCGTCTTAGATGACAACTCGCGATATGTGATGTTTCTCTTATACTTCGCGGTTCTAAGCAGTTCAATAGTCATTAACCGAAGTTTTAACTCTTCCGCGTGTGTGCTCATAACCATCCCTTATACACTGATAAATCAAATATCAAAGCGTTTACCACTTATTATTGCTTCAGCAATTTATAATTTCCGTTCGCAAATCGAACATCGTTCGAATTTTAAGCAAAAGCAACCTCCAGGTTATCACCATGGATGTCGTGTTAAAGAATCTTAATATGATCCTTGAGATAACTCTGGATTGCGCGCGCGAGGTTGAAGGTGAAGCTTGGGTTGTAAAGAAGCTTTAGTGATTGGTCGTTTCAGTTCGTTCTTTTTCTTTTTGAATACATCTAACACCGCCATTCATCAGGCTCTTGTAGCAAGCATTGCAAGAAATACAATCAGCAGTCGATTTGTCTATTCTCTTTAACCATTTATTTGGAAGATCGGGTTCTCTAATCAAGGGACGTGACATGGAAATGAAATCCGCGCTGTCTTCAGCGAGAATCTTCTCTATTACGTCGAGGGATCTGATTCCTCCAACCAAAATCAATGGGATGCTAATCACTTTTTTGATTTCTCTAGCGTACGGTAAGAAGTAGGCTTCCTTGTCCTTGGAATCAATCTTGATTCTGGAAGCCGTCAAGTTCTTGTTATATTTCCTGGTCTCAAACATGCCTCCACTTGTTTCAATGGCTCCAATCCCTAAGTTGGATAGTCTTTCTGCAATTTTTTGAGATTCGTTGAGGTCTATTCCGCCTTCCAAGAAGTCGCTCACGTTAATCTTTATCAAAACAGGAAAATCCCTGCCTATCTTCTCTACAGTTCGGTTATAGATGTTTTCTACTATTCTCATTCTGTTTTCGGTGTCTCCTCCATATTCATCGGTTCTTCGATTTGTGTAAGGTGAGAGAAATTCGCTCAAAAGGTATCCATGGGCACCGTGTAGTTGAACAGCGTCAAAACC
>JAOUPS010000120.1 GCA_029879735.1 Candidatus Bathyarchaeota archaeon
GGATAGGGCACGAGCCTCCTAAGCTCGGGGTCGCGGGTTCAAATCCCGTCCCGCCCGCCAATCTTGCGGTGGAAGATACATTCTTACGCATGTCGATGTACCTTCCGTTGGCCTCGCCTCGGATTTTTGTTCGTTCCAGTGCCTTGATTGCTTGTTTCAAGGCATTTTCGCAGAATTGAGAGACATTTAGCCCAATTTCGTGTGCTTTTCTTAGGACCTCTGCGTCTATGGTGAGTGTTATCCTTGCTTTCTTCCCCGTGTTTTTCATCTAGGCATACAAATACGCATAAGAATACACATAAGCGTTCCTAAAGGAGAGAGTTAAAAGAGGAAAGTGAATTAGCTGTGAGTGAAAAAGAAGCTAAGAAGTGTCCTAAATGCAGCGAAGAAATGGATGAGGGAAGAAGTCTAACTGCAAGCTATTTCTTGTGGAGCACGGAAGTATCCTTTACAAAAAGGAAAGCTCTCTGGTTTGGCGACAAGATTATCCCCTTTTACTGCAAAAACTGTGGCTTCATAGAACTGTACAAAGAAATGGAGAAATAGCTGCAAGTAGCCCGGTGGAGAAGGCAATATTAGTCTTGTCAATGGCATGAGGCAAAGATGAAATTAAGGCAATTGTGTACATGTCCAAGCCTTCTCTTCGCTTTGGCGAAATTATCAAAAGTACGCGACCCGGGCGTCATTGTCACCCAAGCATAAATAATACAAGGAAAACGATCGTTTGACCGTACTCAATTGTCTACCGCGTGCTCAAAAAGATTTAAATACAAACTTCTCCCATATCGATGGAACATGAAAAGGAGAGATTTCCTAAAAATAGCAGGCACAGGAGCAGCGGGTTTAGCTGTAGGAGGATTGTCTAGCTACCTTTGGTCGCAATCTAGGATATCGTCACTAGAGAGCCAGTTAAAGCGCGCCCACGTCCCATTAGCCTTAGAGGATAGTTTAAACATATTCAACTGGACATACTACCTCAACAAAAATAGAATCAACAAATGGGCTGACGATCTTGGAATAGCACTGGCCTACGACACCTATGAAAGCGGTGAAACCCTTATGGGCGAACTAGAGGCTGCCTATCCCGGAGCTACCGGATACGACATTTGCGTAATGACCGACGGAGACGTACCTTATGCCATAGAACAAGGATATTTTGAGCCTCTCGACCTTGACAAGATTCCGAACTTTGAACTCGTTCCCAACGATTTCAAAGATCCCGAGTACGATCCTGAAAATCAGTACACCATCATCTATTCATACGGCACTACAGGAATAGGATGGAACAGCGACGAGGTTAGTCCAGCCATCAAAAAGTGGGCTGACGTCTTCGACACTACTCCAGGAGGGATTCTCGATAGATATAAGGGGAAAGTAACCATGATGCCTGAAGTTACTGAGATATTAGCTGCTGCACTATTTAATCTTGGACTTGACGCCAATAGCTGCGAGGAAGACGATCTGGAAGCCGCAAAAAATGCTTTAATTGCACAAAAGCCCTACCTAGCCACTTATGCAGGCACTGAGGAGTTCATGATGGGATTACAGACCGGAGATTTCTTAATCTCTCATGGATGGAACGGAGACATAGGGGGAATCGTCTACGAGTCCAGCGAAACGGATGTTCTCCTTGAGAAAATTCTGCCAAAAATAAAGTACACGGTTGCTGAGGAGGGGGGCATTGCGTGGTATGACAACTTCGCTATTCCAATGGGAGCCCCACACCCTGAGGCAGCTCACGCATTCATCGACTTTATGCTAAGGCCTGAAATTGCAGCAATAAACACCATGTCGGTCAAGTATCCATTTCCCACCGGTAGAGACTACGTGCCTAAGGCGCTCAGAGAGGACCCCCTAATCTTTACGCCTCCGGAGCTTCTTGCGAAGCTAACCCGTACTAGGACGTTTACACCAGAAGAAAGGACTCGTCGCGACGCGATATGGACAGCGGTGCAGGCAGCTTAACCTTACTTCAATACAGACGCTCCTACCCAAGAATTTCGGCATGCTAGGCCATTGTCAGTGGATGTTGTTCTAGCTGTGCGCGTGCCGAAAGCCCAGTATGGGGGCGCAAAAGCGTGACGACGAACATGGAACCAAGACAAACCTCGGTCTAGTCCTAGTGAAGATGGACGGACCGAAGATTATGTACCTTTCAGCGACATGGAGCTGAAAACGCCTTTGAAGCAACTACTAAGAGATTAACCACAAATTATAGTTTTGTAATTCACAAGTTTTAAATGTCCGTGCAAAACTATAAAAAAAGGAAAATATCTCTATCTCCGCAAGGACGTGCACGTAGAGATGAAAGGATTTGCAAAGAAGTACATTGCTGCGGTAAGGCGAAGTAGGAGAATGCAATACATTTTACTTTTGCTACCGGGCATGGTTTTCCTGGCAATATTCTTTATGGTTCCATTTTTCCTAACCGCTCTGTATAGTGTCAATATGGTCAACAGACTTAAGCAAATTGTCTTCACCCCTTCTCTTGAATGGTATCTGTACGCCCTTGGAATGGAGGGGTTACTTACTATCTTTTTAAGGTCGATAGGATACGGGCTAGCAACTACTCTCTTTTGTGTGATACTGGGCTACCCTGTTGCGTACTACATTGCCGTTAAATGCAGGTATAAGGATTTTGTACTCCTGCTTTTCATGGTTCCCTTATGGGTTAGTTTCTTACTACGAACCTATGCATTAATGGGCATCTTATCATCGTCTGGTCTATTAAATGAGATTCTCTTAGGGCTAGGGATCATTAAAGAACCTCTGGAAATATTACGCACGCATACGGCCATCTTCATAGGTATGGTCTACAATTACCTCTTGTTCATGGTCTTACCTCTTTATGCATGCTTGGAGAAGCTTGATGTATCCCTACTTGAGGCTGCATCGACTTTAGGAGCAGGAAAGATCTCTACCTTTTTAAGAGTGATCCTGCCTCTATCCCTTCCCGGGATGGTAGCTGGATCTCTACTTGTATTCATTCCGGCGACAGGTGAGTTTATAATCCCTGATTTGATGGGTGGTACACAAACTTACATGATAGGAAACGTCATATACTCCGTCTTTTTGTACGCAAGAAATTGGTCGCTTGGCTCTGCAATTTCCTTACTATTCTTAGCATTCATTCTGGCCATAATTTTGGTATACCTAAAATACGCAAGAATTAAGGAGGTAGTTTTCTAATATGAAAATCTTTGATAAGATTCTAAAGGCATTCACAATTCTTATCCTTATTTTCATGTACTTGCCGATAGTTACCATGATCGGATTCTCCTTCAATTCATCGAAGTCTCTAGGAAGATTTACTGGTTTTTCCTTAAGATGGTATTACCAACTGTTTGAGAACAGAGTTATATGGACAGCTTTCTACAATTCCCTCACCTCAGCAGCTGTTGTTACAATAATTTCAGTCGTGCTCGCCCTGCTGATAGCTAACGCTGTAGTCAGATACGAGTACAGGGGGGGGTCCCTGATTGACGCGTTCATTTATATTCCGATAGTCATTCCTGAGATTACCGAGTCTCTATCACTTCTGATTTTGTTCGGGGTAGCTGGCATTACCCGAGGTTTTTGGACTGTCGTCCTAGGCCACGCGACGTTCGGCGCCACTTTTGCCATTGTTGTACTGAGAGCTAGAATAGCAGGATTTAGAAAGTCGGTTGAGGAGGCAGCGAGAACGCTTGGGGCAAACGAGATCCAGACCTTTTTCAGAATCACATTACCCATCTTGATGCCTGGTGTAATAGCCGCGGCTCTGTTAGCATTTACCCTCAGCTTTGATGATTTCATCAAAACACGCTTTACAACAGGTCCAGGCTTCACAACCCTTCCATTAATCATATACTCATCCGCTAAAAGAGGAGGAGTCGCACCAGATATAAACGCATTATCTGCATTTTCTTTCGGAGTATCTCTCATATTCTCTGCCGTACGCTTGTTTACGCTTAGACGTGGAAGGTATGAATAATGCCCGCTGCAGTAGAGTTAGAACATGTAACTAAACGCTTCGGAGAAGTAATGGCAGTTGACGACGTCTCGTTTACAGTGGACAAAAACGAGTTTTTCTCGCTCTTGGGACCCAGTGGATGTGGAAAAACAACTACGTTAAGGTGCGTAGCAGGACTGGAAGAACCTGACAGTGGAATCATCAAGCTATCTGGGAAAGTAGTAACTAATGTTCCAGCTCACAAGAGAAATGTCGGATTAGTATTTCAAGACCTAGCATTATTCCCACACATGAATGTATTCGACAACATAGCTTTCGGACTAGAAATGAAAAAGGTGTCTGAAGAGGAAATCGAGAAAAGAGTAAAAAACGCGCTGGAACTAGTTGGATTGAAAGGACTTGAAACGAGAAGAATTCATCAATTAAGCGGCGGGCAAAAGCAGAGGGTCGCACTGTGTAGGTCATTAGTACCCGAACCTGATGTACTGCTTCTAGATGAGCCTTTAGGAGCCCTCGACTTAAAAATCAGAAGACGAATGACGGTGGAACTTAGAAGAATACAGAAAGAGGTCGAAAAAACGTTCATCTATGTAACCCACGATCAAACAGAGGCTATTGTCATGTCAGATAGGATAGCCGTTATGCAAGGGGGAAAAATTAAACAGATAGGGGAATCCAGAGAGATTTACTCGCATCCTAAGGATCCCTTCATAGCTTCCTTCATAGGCGAAGCTGTAAACACAATAAAAGGGGTATGTGAGAAGCCCGGAGTATTCGTCGGAAAGAAATTAGAAAAACCAGTAAAAGTGGAGATAAGAGAGGAGCTGCTAAATATTCCCGCAGTTCTTTCTATCAGACCAGAAAGAATCAGAATGGCCAAAAAGCTAAGAAATCTAGACAATATACTCAACACTAGGATAAGCTCCACTCTTTTCAAAGGAATGTATCATGAATACGAGGTGGAGACAGGTAGCGACTTAATGATTAAGGTATTTGTCCCATACATGGGTCCGAAGACCACTTTTCAAGTGCATGACAGTGTTCAAATAGGTTGGAATAAAGAAGACGCAGTAATAATTCCTATCTAATCGCGCGCAGTTTCAAGCCACGAAGAGATTCTGAAAGTTTTAAACAAGAGTCTTCATCAAGTCCCGCCCGCCATAAGGAATCGGTTTACTTCTTGGAAAAAGGGCTGAATCAAGGCTTTTTTG
>JAOUPS010000121.1 GCA_029879735.1 Candidatus Bathyarchaeota archaeon
TGCGACTTCACCTTTTAACTTCTTTGACTTAAGAGCACGCGAGGCTATTTTAACCGTTTTTTTGTGCAAAATGTTGGTTTGGAACCTAACATTTTCCTAACATTTGCGGGGTGAGATTTCCAACGATTTTCTTTATACGCAGAAATTCAGTCTATTTTGGCTTCAGCGTTTTGATGCTGGCGCTTTCATTTTTCCAGTCTACTATGATCTCGAGGTCATATGCCCAATACCATTCATCATCTTTCAACCATACATCGTATTTCCAGTTCCACAAGCCATCGTTGCACATCCCGTAGCTGCGGGGAGACAAAAGATAGTTGGGCGTTCCAAGGATGTTCGAGAGAGAGTTGTCTTTAAAATCTTGCTTTAAATGGATTGCATAGTGTGCGTCTATGCCTATGACTTCATGATTTGAGTTGTTGATTAAATAGCAAGCGAAATCGCCGGGTTTTCTAGAAAGAACATCTGTTTCCGAAAACCATAAGTCGCTACTTTTGTTGTAGAGTTGGACCCACAGAGCTATGATCTCCGGTGGTCGACACCAGTTAGGACGGGGAAAACCATCCCAGTAAGTGCCATATAACCTTGGCCCATAGCAACCTTCTGGCACAAGTTCTAAATTGGCTTTTGAGTCTATCCAAGCTGCAAAAATCCCCGTGTTAATGTAGCATGGCATAACGTAAGTGTCATCGTGAGGATTTCCATGAACCGTTATCCATCGCTGTCGCGCAGCCTGAATATCCTGATAATGCATAGAAAAGACTAGGTCGGAAAGCGTCTGAGAAAGTTCGTGAATTTGACGTGCACTATCTTGCTCAAGATGCTTGATTTGGAAATAGAGACCTAAATTTAATACGAGGCTCACCAGAAAGGCGATGGTAAGCACCGCCGTGGCTCTCTCATATTTCATAAAGAATACCTCAAGTTGCACGTAGATTACTATTTTTAGGGAAAAAGATAAGTCTTGCTGTTCAATTCGGAAAATCATGCGCAGATGCTTAATTTTCTTCGTTTTTCTGCGTGCACACCTGCGTGTTCGACGGTTTTTTGTTAGTTTCTAGTTTCGCGCGTTAATTTAAACTTAAATCTAACCACAGTCGGAGATAGCACCCGAAAACCCCCTTTTTCTGTCTGGTCTTATCCTTTCCCCAAGGCAAGTGCAAATCGAACGCAAGTTTTAAAAGTTAGAAAATTGGCTAGACAAAAGGAGATTTTAGTCATGTCGAAGGTAAAAGTGAATGATATCCAAGTCTACTATGATGTGAAGGGTGAGGGATTTCCTCTCGTAATGATTATGGGGTTGAGCGCAAACGCAGACTGGTGGTACATCGATCCCCACTGGATTCAGGAACTTTCAGAGAAGTTCAAGCTTGTTATGTTTGACAATCGGGGAGCCGGGCGTACGGATGTGTCCGATAGGCGATATGCGATCAAATTGTTTGCTGACGACACCGCAGGTTTATTGGATGCCTTGGGAATCTCCAAGGCCGATGTGTTTGGAATTTCAATGGGTGGCATGATAGCTCAGGAGCTGGTGCTCAACTACCCTGAGAAGGTCGAAAAACTGGTCCTCTGTTCCACCTACTGCGGTGGTACAAAGTCGGTTTTACCGTCTCCTAAGGTATTAGAAATACTTACGGCTGACAGAAGCATGTTGTCACCGGAAGAAATAGCTAGAATGTCGATTCCACTCTTTTTTAGAGATGATTTCATTAAAAAGAACCCCAATGTTGTAGAGCACGCAATCCAACAAATGCTCAAGGCTCCCATTTCAAATGAAGCTTTCACACGTCAACTAAACGCACTCATGGAATTCGATACTTATGATAGGTTGTCTGGGATAAAGGGGCCCACTCTGATTTTACATGGCAAACAGGATGTTCTTGTGCCTCCTGAAAACGGTTCAATCTTGGCTGAGGCCATACCCAATGCTGAGGTCGTTTACCTTAAGAATTCTGCTCACGGACTCGTAGAAGAGACGGAGAAGGTCATCCCAGTTCTATTAAACTTTCTCGTTGAATAGGGCGAGCGCAAAAGAAAATTGGAAACAGTCAAGTAGAATCGTCAATCTTTCTCTTTAAGGTTGTGATTCCTGGTGACATGTCCCGCAAATCCCCCTTTTTTATTGTTTCTGAAAGAAGACTGTCGATTGCAATCATTACGAAGAGTCTAACAGGAATACAGGCGTAAGTAGGAAGGCTCTTCGTAAATTCAAGCAACATAATGGGCACGTTTCTGAAAGCCGGTCTGGGCTATGTTTTGCGCTGCACATTCTAAATGGGCATGTTTCTGAAGGTTGTAGGAGAAACACCGATTGTTTTGGCAACAATATCACGAGCCTGGCCCTTTGAACCTAAGTTCGTTTGAACTGAGGGTTTTCCAGCTAACATTCTTTGTTTTGCTAATTCCCTTTCAATTTTTAAAAGCGGAAAAAGGAAGTCCTCGGGGGCATATGCTACAATTCCTAAAATTGAGAAAGCAGAGCACTGGTTTAAGTTGCAATCAACTTTTTAGTATATGCTCGCTTGAAAGCCCGCTGAAGCATGCTGCTCATCGTGAATCTTCAGAAATTTTGTTAAACTCTTAAGAACCACGATAGAAACTGCTGGAGCATAGGGGCGTAAAGAGCAACGATCAAGTTTTTGAAAGAAGCCCAAAAACCTTAGAACCGTAGCCTTCGGGGCGTTCTTCTTCGTTTTCCCATGTATATAAGGCGAAATTAAAGTTTTCAAAAGTCTGAAGCTCCTTCAGAGTTTTGTTCCAAGATATGTTTTCTCTAGTCTCTTTTTATCGTGTTTTTGTGTTAAAAAACGTAGGGGGTAGGTAAAATAACAAGATTTACACAGTTATTTTCTGAAGGTGAAATTGGTAAATGCCGCGAGTTTCACGGATACAGTTCATTAGTCGCAGAGTTGCGAGGCTTAAAGAAACCGTGCAGGTTGACACTCAGAAAATTCGAGAGAAGCTGCTTAACAACTTACAAATGATTTTTGATAATGCTGTTGTTTTGGCTAGAGGCGATGTAACAGTTGACGGTGAAGAGTTGACGTTGAATGAAAGACGAGATTGGACTCGTGTTGCCGCTTACACAGCCCAAATCATTCAAAGTATAGCCAAAGGCTTCGATGAGAGGCAAATAGATGTGATGCTTGATGAGTTGGAAAAGCTTGTAGCTGAAGCCAAAGCAAAAGCGACTATAAAACATTAGGGTCAGACTATTTTTTACAGACTTTGAAGTGTTGAGTAAGGAGCTTGGGCGCAATCCCTGGGCGTGAAAAGGAAGCTTCAGAGAATGGGAGTTGTTGTTGTTTTCTGAATTTTTCGCTTACCAACAACAACTGTTTCGTTGTAACATTGAAGTTTCACTATTAGAGAAACTGTTCGTTTTGGGTATGGACCGTTCATTATTAACGAACACTTGTCGGTGTCCCCGCAGCAGCAGACGACGACAACTCTCAGTTTGAAAATAATAGCCTACCCCCTGTCATTTTTGATGCTCTGCCCCCTAGGTTTTTAGTACTAAAAGAAAATTTTTTATTAGTACTAAGTTTGGGGACCCAAAAGAAAAAATTTATGGGACCCAAATCAGTAAGGCTGAAACAGAAAGGAAGGCAAGGTTCCAAACAGAACATAGTATGCAATTGAACGTCAGGTAAAAAGGCTTGGATTTGGTTACCGAAAGAAAAAATTTTTTGGTTACCAAATAGGCAAAGCTGAAATTTTAGGCGGTTTCTTAGATACGTTGGTTAAAGCCTGGTATAAACACGCGTGTTGTTGTTTGTGGTGCAGATTTTTTATGAATAACAACACGTAGGCCAACACGTTTAAGTTTCATTTCAAGCTTAGCAGGTTAGGTTTGAAAGTAGTAGTCCGCCAAAAACATAGGAACCATGTACTACTACTTCTACGCAGAGCCTGCTCACGCGTTGAGAGCTCCTTATCGAGAGGAGATTCAAACAAGACTTGGGACGATGGCTATCCTTTCGGCGGCAACTACTGGTGTGACTATGAGGAAAAATATCCCCTTGCAGAGGAGCTGGATGGTTCAAGTATCTGGGACGCACCATACGTCATCGATGAAAACAATGTAGATAACTATCCAATAGTTCCAGAGTTTACACCACTCATCATTCATATCATTATTTATAATCGCAACATTACTATCAGTCACTCTCTCTCACAAAAGAAAGTCAACCAGATATCTCTACTAATAACATATCCATGAAATCAAGTATTCTTACACAACATCTAAAATGAACCAGAAGAGATAATGAAGGATTTAAAAGCGCGCGCGCTAGATTAAGCTGTACCGCAAAAGAAAATAGCGAAACCTTCACGTAAAATCGCTAATCTTTCTCTTTAAGGTTTCCATGTAAGTGGCCAAACCTTCAATGTCTTTGACTTCTTTTCCCACAAGTCCTGAGAGTTTAGTCCAAAATGTGAGGTTGGGCTTTATTTTTGCCTTTTCTATGTTTTGTTTCAGGCGTTTTGTCCATTCTTTTCCTCTTCTGTCGAAATCCAATAACAGGATAACTTCTTGTACCCCGCTTTTCTCCACTTCAGAGATGACGTCTAGAAGAGATCTTCCACCTGTTTTTGCGGATATGATTTTTCCTTTCACAGCCAATGCCCTTAGTGTTTCGATGTCGTTTTTGCCTTCCACGATTATGGGTGTTCCCTTTGCAGATTCTTTAGCTAAACGTTCTAGAAGTCGCAGAATTTTTTCTTCTTTCTCTTTAAGGCGTGTTGACAAGGCTTTTACCTGGTTGTTTCGGCGTTTTTGATGGCGTTTAGGCATTCTCTTGCTTCTCTGGTGTTTTCGAAATATCTTCTGACGGGTTCAAGGATGATCGCTAGTTCGTCTGCCAACGCGTTTTTGAGGTCCTGCGGATGTAGGTCTCCGCGCTTGTAGGCTGTTTCTAGTTCTTGGAAGCTCTGGTACTCTGCTGTGCCGCCGTATTTGGCTGGTCGATTAACAGTGAATGTTTCGTTTTCTCTGAAGATTATGTGTTTGCAGATGTCTAGGATCGGGTTGAACTCTATTGTTTTTTCTGGACAGAAGGCCTTAGTGATTTTCTGTTTTATTTCTTGTGGTGAATCGTAGA
>JAOUPS010000053.1 GCA_029879735.1 Candidatus Bathyarchaeota archaeon
TCTGTCACTGTGGGATAAACATCGGCGGGATAGTCAAAGTCCCAGAGGTTGTGGAGTACGTTAAGAAACTGCCGAACGTGGTTTATGCGGAAGCAAACCTCTATACTTGTTCGCAGGACACGCAGGAGAACATTAGAGAAAAGATTAAAGAGCACAGTCTAAACCGCGTGGTTGTAGCTTCATGCACGCCTAGAACTCATGAGCCATTATTCAGAGAGACTGTTCGAGAAGCTGGCTTGAATCCATACTTGTTTGAGATGGCCAACATCCGCGATCAATGCAGCTGGGTGCACATGCACGAACCGGACGAAGCAACGGAAAAAGCCAAAGACCTAGTTCGGTCGATTGTTGCAAAAGCAAGACTTTTGAGTCCTCTTGAAAAACCATTGATCACCATAACTCCTGTGGGTTTAGTTATCGGCGGAGGCGTAGCCGGGATGACAGCTGCCCTAGAGCTTGCAAGACAAGGCTTCGAAGTCCACCTTGTAGAGCGCGAAAAACAGCTTGGCGGGCACCTACGCGAAATTCATTATCTGCTCGAAGGTGAAGACCCGAAGAAACAGCTGAAGAAGCTAGTGAAGGAAGTCATGGAAAACGATAGAATTCACGTCTATCTGAGTGCGAAGGTCGCCGAAGTCAACGGGTTCATCGGCAACTTCAAATCGAAAATAATGCACAACGGCAAAGAAAAGGAAGTTGAACATGGAATAGTTATAGTTGCCACAGGAGCAGTTGAGTATAAGCCTACTGAATATGTGTATGGAAAGGATCCTCGCGTCTTGACACAACACGAGATAGAAGAGAAAATTGCAAGCGGCAATTTCAACGCCAAAAAAGTGGTCATGATCCAATGTGTCGGGGCAAGAACAAAGGAGAGGCCTAACTGTGCAAGAATATGTTGTGGGCAAGCAATAAAGAACGCATTAAAGATCAAAGAAGTGAACCCTGAAACGGATGTTTACATTTTGTATAAGGATGTAAGGAGTTATGGCTTCAAGGAAGATTACTACCGTCAAGCGGCAGAGAAAGGTGTGCTGTTCATAAATTATGATGATGAGAGAAAACCGCAAGTGACAAACGAAAATGGCAGGCTTAGAGTTAGATTCTGGGAGCCTGTAATAAAAGAGACTGTTGAGATTGAACCGGACGCTGTTGTTCTAAGTGCAGCTACAATCCCTAACCCCGACAACAAACGCATATCGGAAATGCTCAAAGTGCCATTGGCAAAGGGCGGATTCTTCTTAGAAGCACATATGAAGCTCAGGCCTGTTGACTTCCAGACAGACGGAGTTTTCCTATGCGGAATGGCACATTCACCGAAATTCATCGACGAAACCATTTCTCAGGCTTGCGCAGCAGCAGCAAGAGCTGCGACCATTCTCTCCAAAGAGACGCTTGAAATGGAAGGAATTATAGCAAATGTAGACGAAGATTTATGTAGTGGTTGTAGGATTTGTGAATCTCTATGTCCCTACAGTGCAATTGAAATGAAAGAACAAGCTGAAGAAAAACGAGTTGCACACGTAATCGAGGCTCTGTGCAAAGGATGTGGTGTATGCGGAACAGCATGCCCAACAAAAGCATTAAAATTGGGACATTTCACTACTGAAGAAATCATGGCTCAAGTTGAAGCCGCTTTGGTGGAGGAAATAACAACATGAGCGAGAAAGAAGATTTCGAACCTAAAATAATAGGGTTCCTCTGCAACTGGTGTGCCTACGCAGGTGCAGACCTAGCAGGCGTGAGCAGAATTCAATACCCACCAAACATACGAATAATCCGCGTCATGTGCAGCGGCAGAATCGACCCAGCCTTCATCTTAGAAGCACTAAAGGATGGGGCGGATGGAGTCTTAGTTGCTGGATGCCACTTGCCCTCTGACTGCCACTACATTAGCGGAAATTTTAAAGCCTTAAGAAGAATAAAGCTCCTAAAAAAGGTCTTAGAGCAGTTTGGAATCGAGCCTGAACGTGTGCGGCTAGAATGGGTTTCAGCAAGTGAAGGGGACAAGTTTGCATCTGTCGTGAAAAACATGGTTGGAGAGATAAAGAAGCTTGGGCCGAATCCGTTGAAGAATGGAGGAAAGGTAAATGAGTGAAACTCAAGAATATACTCCAACCATCATAAAAGCCGAGGAACTGGACCCGAAATTCAAGTATAAACTGAGCAAGATGCCTGGCGCAGAAAAACTCATGCTATGCTTCCAATGCGGAACGTGTACAGCAGACTGTCCAATTTCAAGGTTCAGCGACTTCTACAGGCCAAGAAAAATAGCGCGGATGGTACAGCTTGGACTGAAAGACCGGCTCCTTTCAGACGACGCTCTTTGGCTTTGCTCCACCTGTTTCACGTGTGTTGACCATTGCCCCCAAGGCGTGGAAATCGCCGGCATCGTTCGAGTTCTCCGAAACCTAACCGTAAGGGAAAAAGGCGTAATGCCGATTGTCTTTAAGGAACTAGCTTCGAACATTCTAAGAACAGGTTACGTATATCAAATCCCGGAATCAAGACATAAAAGAAGAGAGATGCAAGGACTGCCGACACTGCCGAAACCAAACTTGGAAGATGTTAAAAAAATGTTCAGAATTACAGGGTCTTCAGGAATACTTGAAACAGTTCAAACTTTTGACAAGGTGAAAAGCTAAATGCCGGGACTCAGGTATTTGCTCTTTCTTGGCTGCGTTATTCCATATAGACTTTCGAGTTACGAAATCTCAGCTAGAAAAGTTCTTGAAAAACTCGGAGTGGAGCTAGTTGAAATGCCAGAGTTCAACTGCTGCGGTTTTCCCATGGACCCGATAAACCATGATCTGATGCTAACATTGGCGACACGAAACCTCTGTTTGGCAGAAAAACAAAACTTGAACATTCTAACTCTGTGCAACGGATGTTTCAGCATTTTAAACGAGACAAACAAGATGCTAGAAGGGGACAAAGAACTCAGAGAGAAAACTAACGGCTACTTGAAAGAAATCGGTATGGAGTTTAAGGGGACAATAAAGGTTAAACATCTTGTCCACGTTCTCGCAGAAGATGTGGGTTTTGAAAAAATAAAGGATGCCGTTAAGAACCCGTTAACCAACCTCCATGTGGCCCAACACGGTGGATGCCACATAGTTCGTCCAGCAAAATATCTGGGCCATGGCGATGATCCTGAAAACCCCACGATGCTCAAAAACCTAGTTAGGTTGACTGGTGCTGAATGCTTGAACTATATGGATGAAACAGAATGTTGCGGCAACCCGATAATAGGTGTAAACGAGGATGTCCCGTTTCAAATGGCTAGAGAAAAACTTGGGCATGTTAAGGCTGTGAAAGCGCAAGCATTGATAACTGTTTGTCCATTCTGCCACATGATGTACGACCTTAACCAGCCTAGAATAGAGAGGAACTTTAACGAAAAATTCGGCATACCCGTGCTGCATTACACGCAATTATTAGGCCTAGCCATGGGCTTCCCACCGGAAGAACTTGTATTGAACGAACTAAGAGTGAAACCAGCTGAGCTTTTAAGCCAAATTTCATAGGAGGGTAGTTAAAGTGACGAAAGAAAAACTGAAATTCGCCTTTTACTGGGCGGCAAGCTGCGGCGGATGCGAAATAGCAGTCTTAGACATAAACGAGAAAATCTTAGACGTCGTGCAAATGGCAGACATAGTGTTCTGGCCAGTAGCCATGGACATAAAATACAAAGATGTTGAAAATATGCCAGACAAGTACATCGATGTCTGCTTCTTCAACGGAGCAATAAGAACAGAAGAAAATGAGGAAATGGCGAAATTGCTAAGACAGAAATCAAAAATTCTGATCGCATACGGGGCATGTTCACACCTGGGAGGAATACCTGGCTTAGCGAATGTGGCAAACAGAGAGGAAGTGTTCGAAAAGGCTTACCTCAAGAACGTGTCTACTGTGAATCCTGACGGTGTTACTCCTAAAACTCGAGCTAAAGTCAAAGAAGGAGAATTGGAAATTCCCGAATTTTACGACACGGTTAAAGCTTTGGATCAAACGGTGGATGTTGACTATTATGTTCCCGGTTGTCCACCACAGGTTGAACTTACAATAAATGCCATAGAAACTATAGCCAAAGGTGAACTTCCACCCAAAGGTTCAGTGCTCGCTCCGTTAAAGTCAGTATGCGATGAATGCCCATTGAACCCAACAAAAACGGACAAAATACAAATCTCTGAAATACATCGCATCTACGAAATAATTCCAGACCCAAGCAAATGCTTTCTACCACAAGGAGTAATCTGTATGGGCCCAGCAACCCGTGGAGGATGTAATGCAAGATGCATAAATGCAGACATGCCATGCACTGGATGTGGAGGTCCATGCCCGAACTCGCCTGAGCAAGGAGCTGCAATGATAGGTGCTTTAGCATCGTTGCTTGGATTAGGAGAAGAGAAGGAAAAGTATACAGAAGCCGATATCGAAAAGCTTGTTGCTCAAATAAAAGACCCATTAGGCACGTTTTACATGTACTCGCTACCATCTTCGGTTCTCAGAAGGAGGGTCATGAAAAAATGAGAGAAGTAACTATAAACCCGATTACAAGACTTGAAGGTCATGGAAAAATCTCGATCTTCCTAAATGAGCTGGGAAACGTGGAAAATGCTTACCTTCAAGTTCCAGAGCTTAGGGGTTTCGAAAGATTCTGTGTTGGAAGAAAAGCTGAAGACATGCCTCAAATAACGAGCAGAATATGCGGAGTCTGTCCAGTTGCCCATCATTATGCTGGCACAAAAGCTTTAGACGCTGCATTCAACATTGAACCGCCGTCCGCCGCAAAGAAGCTTAGAGAACTAATGTATTGCGGCTACATAATCTATGATCACACATTACATTTCTACTATCTAGGCGGACCAGATTTCATAGTTGGTCCAGAAGCTCCACCAGAAAAAAGGAACATTTTAGGCGTAATTGAAAAAGCAGGGTTGGAAATTGGCAAAGAAGTTATCAAGCATAGGGCTTACGGACAGAAGATCACAGAAATCATCGGTGGAAAAGCCACCCATCCAGTTTGCGGATTACCCGGCGGAATATCTAAGCCATTAAGCGAAGAAGACAGACAAGAAATCGAAAAAATGGCTACTTCATGTGTAGAGTTCGCAAAGCTCTCGTTGAAACTATTTCATGACATTGTTCTCGGAAATGAGAAGTATGTTGAAATGATCAAAAGCGAGGCTTACACACTAAAAACCTATTATATGGGTCTGGTTGACGAAAACAACAAAGTTAACTTTTACGACGGTAAGGTAAGAGTCGTCGACCCACACGGTAACGAGTTCCTAAAGTTTGAACCCAAAGACTATCTCGATCATATCGCTGAACGTGTGGAAGAATGGACTTACGTGAAAGCCCCCTACTTGAAGAAAGTTGGATGGAAAGGCTTCGTTGGTGGCGCAGATAGTGGGATATACCGTGTTGGTCCTCTTGGAAGACTTAACGCCGCAGATGGCATGGCTACTCCGCTTGCACAAGAGGAATATGAACTCATGTACAGAACTTTAGGAGGAAAACCTGTCCATTCCACATTAGTTTTTCACTGGGCAAGGCTTATTGAGTTACTTTACGCTACAGAAAGAGCCGTAGAATTATGCAAAGACCCGGAGATAACAAGCACAAAGGTTCGCAACTTGCCTAACAAACCGGGAGAGGGTGTGGGAATAGTGGAGGCAGCTAGAGGCACGTTAATTCATCATTATGTACTTGACGAAAATGCCCTCGTCAAAAATGTGAACTTGATTGTTGCAACAATTAACAATTACCCGGCAATTTGCATGTCAATCCGTGATGCAGCTAAAGGCTTAATTCATGGCGGCAACGTAAACCAAGGCTTACTCAACAAAGTAGAAATGGCTTTCAGAGCCTACGACCCGTGTTTTGCATGCGCCTCGCACTTCGCCATTGGGCAAATGCCCTTTACCGTAGAAATCTATAACCACGAAAAGAAGTTGCTTAAGACGGTTCAAAGATAACCTTTTATTTCCTTTCGTTTCTGGTTAGTTTTATGGCGACTTTCTAATGATTAGCGGAAACTGTAATGTTGAAAAGGAGTTGAAAGCATGGTTTTCAAATGCTGGAAAAGCGGTTGCAGCTGGCGTTGGAAACCCCATCCGCATGGATGATTTTGTCGGAACTAAAATAGTTCAAGATTTGCAAGGAAAAGTTTCTGAAAAAGTTTACCTAATCGAGTGCGAAACTGTCCCGGAAAACTTCATCCAGAAAATCATAGACTTTAATCCAACGCACATTCTTCTGATAGACGCTGCAGTCTTAGGCTTAAAACCCGGAGATTCAAGGCTTATTAAACCAGAACTGTTAGCAGCGTTCCCAGCATATTCAACACATGCACTTCCCCTAAGAATTTTTTGCGAGTATCTTGCTAAAACGACAAGGGCAAAGATTGCCCTATTATTAATAGAACCTGAAAAGGCTGATTTTGGAGAAGGGTTAACATCCAAAGTTGAAGCTTCAGCACAGAAAATCGTAGAGATTTTGCTTAGAGTTCTTCCGTAAGACTGAAGATTTAGAAAAAAGAAGATTAAGTTGTTGGAGCAACTTTCATGGCTTCTTGAAAGAGCTTCTTCACTGCTGTAATTCTTGCCTTCTGTGCCAAAACATCACTTGTTATTAGGTCTAGGGCTTCCTCTGGACACCACTTAACACATTGGGGCTCGCCTTGCTCTTGACATAAATCACAGACGAATACCACTTTGTTTTCGGGGTGCAACATTATTGCACCGTAGTCACATGCTTCAATGCACCATCCGCATCCGTTGCACTTATCTTCGTCCACCATTATTAGACCAGTTTCTTCAGATTGTGTTAATGCGTCTCTTGGACACGCAGCAACACAGGGCGGGTTTTCGCAGAGTCTGCATGTAACTGCCAAGTTTATGAGTTGGTTCATTCGAACAACTCGTATTCGGGATTTTAGAGGATTGAAAGCTTCTTCCTTTGTTAGTGAACATATGTATTCGCAGACTTGACAGCCTGCACATTTCTCTGGATCCGCTGAAACGAATTTTCTTTCATGAATTTTTACCATTGTTAATTCTCCTCTGCTTTCTTGACTTTTCCAGTCTTGCTTTCAACTACGTGAATTAGGTCGTCCATGCCTAGTTCCTTGAGCTTCTCTATCGAAGGTATGCCGTCTTTATTCCATCCACGAGATTGATAATAGTCATCTAGAAGGAAGTCCAATTCTTTTTGAGTAACGTAGGCTCCTTTTGATGGGCCTTCATCTGGAACTGGAAGATGCATAACCTTGTATGGTAACGTGTCATCCTTTCTGCCCAAGCCTTCCCTAATGTTGAATAATCTGGCAACATTGTTTATTCTCTCACCAGCACGCCTCATGTCCTCTGCCGTCACATCAAATCCCGTGACTAGACTGTAAAGCTTAGCCATGTCTTCGAATCCCTTGTAGTATGTGCCCCTTGAGAACTTGCAGACGATTAATGAATCAATTACATTGTATTGGTCTTCCATGTCTTTAACCAGTTTTCCTCTGCCTTTCTCAACGATTAAGCGGTTGACTTTTCCTTTAATATCGAAACCGTAGGCTCCATGTCTGTTGTGGTCTGCTCCACGGAAGGAAACAGCAAAACCTAACGCGGCTGTTTTGAGACATCTAAGGTCGTAACCAGTAACCTCAACTCCCTTAATGTGCTGTGCCAGTTTTTCTGCGCCTTTGCCTATCTTTTCTCCAGCGATTTTCACACCTTCGGCTAATATGTCGCCTAAGTCTTCACGTTTGCCAATTTTTTCGATAAGCTGAACCATAGCCTCGTGATTACCAAATCGTGCATCTATTCCTGCCAGCTCTTTCTCTGTTAATATTCCGTTTTCATAACAGTCCATGGCGAAACCAGCTATGACCCCCGCGCTAATTGCGTCTATTCCGTAATAGTTGCAGAGGTCCATTCCCTTCATGATGGCGTCTAGGCGGTCTACTCCGCAGTACGGTCCCATAGCCCATAGGGTCTCGTATTCCATTCTAGTCATGGTTCCTTTGTAAGGGCCTTCTTGAACGACGCACATGTGTTCGCATCTCATTGCACAAGAGCTACATCCTATAATTTTCGCAACGAATCTTTCGTTCATGGTTTCCCCGCTTACCTTCTCTGCTCCCTCAAAAGACGCGTTATTGTAGTTCCTTGTGGGCATACAAGCCACAGAATTATGCACCAACACGTTTAACGGAGTGCCGAGGGTTCTGTATTTCTGTGTGGCTGGGCCTTTCATTCTTTCGTGAAATTCTTTGACAAACTCCATGAACTCGTCTGGTTTCGCCGCCGTAATGTCAAGTGTTCCACGCACTGCAATTGCCTTAAGATTTTTCGAACCCATAACTGCGCCCATTCCGGTTCTTCCAGCAGCCCGAGTTTTATCGTTGATGACACATGCCATTCGAGCGAGTTTTTCTCCAGCTGGTCCAATGGCTGCAACGCGAATGTAGTAGTCGCCTAGCTCTTCCCTAATGGCATCTTCTGTTTCTGCCGGCGATTTGCCCATTAGATTTGATGCGTCTAGAAGCTGTACCGAATCGTCATCAATCCACACGTAGACTAGTTTTTCAGCTTTGCCTTTAAAGATAACAGCATCGTACCCAGCTCTTTTTAGTTCCGTACCAAAGGAGCCGTGAGCTTTGGATTCACCAACTCCGAAGCTTTGGGGTGATTTTGAAACAAAGGCATGTCCGTTTCCGCCAGTAGGCCACATGGTGCCTGATATTGGTCCTGTTGTTAGAATCAACGGGTTTTCTGGGCTGAAGGGTTCTATTCCCGGTTTAGAATGGTCCAGTAACAGTCGGATGCCGAGACCTATTCCACCGATATACTTTTTGGCGTATTCCTCATTCAAAGGTTCAACGTGAGTTTTGCCGGTTGTTAAGTCTATGTGAAGAATTCGACCAGCATATCCGTGCAAACATTTTCCTCCATTAAGTTTAGCGGAATCATAATCTATTATAAGATAATATATTAACATATCTCTTTGAAGCCTTTTAAACCGCAAGGACTAAAGTAATGATGTGACAAAGTTCTTTCAGTTTTTCTTTTGGGTTTTTCCCAACTTTTAAGTTATTCTTGAGCTCAGCAAATATGCGGTGAAGGTCAAAATGTCAGCAGAACAAAAGGTAAACAGTCTTCAGAATGGCTTGAGCACCAAACGTCTTGCGCGTGCTAGTGCTAACCTACGCTTTGATAGTTCTGGGAATGTTAGGCTTAATCCCATAGCCGAAAAGCAAAAGAGATTTAGGCTAAGAGCCAGCAGAAGTTTCTTCTCTAAGGTGAAAAACTTGATAAGGGTAGAAAATCTAAGACAGGCAGCCTTCGAGAAAAAAGGTTTCGACGGATTTCTAATCACTAACGAAGCAAATCTTCTGTATTTCACGGGCTTTCAAGGAGCAAGCTGTATTTTGATCCCCAAGAAAGGTAGAGGTATAATCCATGTCTACGGCACCAACTATGAACAAGCCAAAGCCGAAGCCAAAGGATTTAGAGTTGATTTAGTCAAACGAGGCGAAGACTTGGGAATCAAAATCGCAGAAGAAGTCAAGGCTTCAAAAATTAAAAAACTTGGTTTGGACTCAATCGTAGGTGTTCCAAAGGTTGCAGATTACCTGAAACTTGTCAAAGTTTTGAGAGGAGTAGCTAAAATCCAGATTGAGAATGAACCTGTAAGAGCGCTTCGCAGAGTAAAAGATGAAGAAGAGCTTGAACTTATGCGAAGAGCTGGAGAATTGACAAGCGAAGGCATGAAAGCCGCTTATGAAGCGGTTAAGCCCGGCGTGAGAGAATATGAAGTTGCCGCGGAAATTGAATACGCCATGCGTAAAAAAGGTTCTTGGGGAACAGCTTTCGAAACCATTGTAGCATCAGGCGTCCGTTCAGCGTTTCCGCATGGAGGTTGTACTGACCGAAAAACAAAGAAAGGCGACTTGGTTGTGGTTGACATAGGAGCTACGTACAAGTATTATCGGTCGGACATGACAAGAACAATTGTGCCTGGAAAGCCTTCGGCGAAGCAAAAGAAGATCTATGAGATTGTTAGGCTGGCTCAAGAGAAAGCCTTCCAGGCTGTAAAGCCCAAGACGAAGGCAAGAGACGTAGATGCAATTGCAAGAAAGGCAATAGAGGACGCGGGATACGGCGGATACTTCGTCCATGGCTTGGGACATGGGGTAGGCCTAGAGGTTCAAGAGCCGCCAGCACTAGGCCAAAGAAGCAAGGATAGACTCGCTGTTGGAAACGTGGTGACGATCGAGCCAGGCATATACATCATGGGTTTTGGAGGCATCCGCATAGAAGACACTGTTCTGGTGCGAGAACGCAAGGCTGAAAAGTTTACAAAAGGGCCATACACCTTAGAAACCAAGCCATAAACACAATTCAAAAATACACGGCTTAAACATAAGTTAGCTTCTACAGAAGAGGAGGACGCCTTGAACAATAAAGCTGTTTTGATAATTGACATGCTTAACGATTTTGTCACCGGAGATTTGAAGTGCGAAAGAGCCAAACACATAATTCCAAACCTGAAAAAGCTTATTGAAGCCGCCCGCAAACACAACATCTCAGCAGTTTACTGTAATGATGCCCACTATCCGGAAGACTTTGAAGTTGTTGAAAAATGGGGAAAACATGCGGTTAAGGGCACAAAGGGAGCAGAGGTAATTCCAGAACTGAAGCCATCAGAGAAGGACTACATTGTTGAAAAGAGAACCTACAGCTGCTTCTACGAAACGGGCCTAGACCCGTTATTAAGGAGCCTGTACAAAGGAGAGGGCGTAAAAACGGTCATTCTGGGCGGTTTACACACAAACATATGCGTAAGACATACAGCCGCAGGCGCGTTTTTCAGAGGCTACAAAATATTGATAGCAAAAGACGGCGTAGAAGCCTTCACAAAAGAAGACCATGAGCAAGGACTGAAGTATCTAGAATCTGTCTATAACGCCAAGATAAAGACGGTGGACGAAATCATAAAAGAATTCGGTTAAATCTTCAGCAGTTGGCTGGGTTTAATATGCAAGAAAGAATAAGAGTATGGCTGCAAAAAGAGTTACTAACTCACTGATATTCGTTAAAAACCATGGAAACCCCAGTAGCTTAATCACCGAGATAAGAACGTTCAATATACCCCTGTAAGTGATAGTAACACGGCCGCCGCAAAGATTTTTCTTTTCATCTGCCGATCGTCATATCTGGTTAGGAACAGACTGGATTGTTGCACAAAACAATACAAAATTTATCCCCTATTTGTTCATTTTAGCAGTTTTTTAGAAAAAAACTTCATATGAAACCTTACATAAAACTTTATGTGAGACGAGATGCAACTCTTAGATGTAAGGTGCGAAGCGCAAAGAATGAAAAAATTGAGAAAGGTCGGTCTGCTGATACTTTCAACAATCTTGCTATTGCTGGTGGTCGGCTTTTTCGCATTAACTTCTACCCCGCCCTTCAACAAATCTGCTGGTACTCCTACCCAAATTAACCTGAAAAACTTGACAGTGTGGCATATTGGCAGTAGTAATTTCATACTTGATAAAGTTCTTGAAAGAATGCAACTGCTAGGAGTCCTTCAGGTAAAGCATTCAGAAATGCAAGAGTTATTCTCGAACGACACATCAATGTCCATGAACGTCAACGAATTGTCGCTGGTCATTTTTGACGGCGATCAGATTTCCGAGCGAGTGGACAACCCTGAAATCCATAGATTCCTCAGAGAAGCCTCATATAAGAGAGCAAAGTTGACAGCGATCGGCGGACTGACATCAAAGTTTTTCGAAGCCTTAGACGGAGCCGGAGTTAACGAACTCGGTCGAGACGAAGCCGGAACCGTTAGAAATCCCGTCTACTTCAACCCGCCACTTGTCGGCTTCAAGTTAGAGCAAGCAAGTACGCCGGATGGTCACCCATACTTCTATCCTTCGATATTTTCCCGTAGCACTGGAAACGTTGACGCAATGGTTCAGGCACTAATTAACTGGTTATGAGCCCTTACCTGAAGATGAGGACAAAGCCATAACATTTTGAAATCCAATCCGCCAATTCACTCATCAATTTCCAAAAAAGGATAGAAGAAATCATCGAAGATCTCATGCCTAACATAAAAAACAAGATGACAAACGAATTGGAAAAACCAGGAGAAGCTATAAAACGCAAAAACTGGTGGCTGGTAGCAAATGCTGAACCAATACAGACATTCTTCATGGAAACAGAAAAACTCAAGAAGAAATAGCGCAGGCGGTAGTCCAAAACCCCTAAAAAATCTTGTTTTTGGAGGAAGTTTTAGGTTAAATTCGGAATGAAAACAAAAAGTTTTAAATGTAACATATGCATCAATTATGAAGAATGTATGAGAAGAATGGTAGAGAGAAAAGTTTTTCTCCCTTCTCTCCTTTCTCCCCTCGTAAAGTTCTCTGCCATTCTCCTCATAAAATTCTAGAGCGTCGTTCACCCACATATAGCTTGTGGAAGAATCTTCTACATTGCTTGGGTTGCGCTTTCCAGTTTTGGCTGTGATTTCTCACATCCTCGATATACGTTCCTGTTGTTGTTGCGCCGAGGATTATCAAGAGAAAGCCCAAAATAAAAAGTAGAATAACCACGCGCGCGCTCGCCGGATAGACAGTGCATTTGGGCTGAGATTGTTGAATGACAACAGTTTGTCCTTTCACCGGGGCAGTAAAGAGCAGCGCGAATAAGCACAGAAGCAACATCAATGTTCCTTTTTGGTGACCATTTTTTATCTTCAATTTGTTTTCTCCTTTCTGGCTTTCTACAACGTTTTCGCTCTTTTGAGCCGAAGAGGCACGTTGTAACGCTCTTTCCACACAAAAAGCGAAGCTTAACTTGTTGTGCGGGTGTCTTTCTTCCTCAGTATCACCTTAAAACCGGAAAGCATAACGAAAAGGCCTGCAACTAGCCAGAGAAGACCTACAATCAGCCAGAGAATAAACCCTACCCCTGCCGTTGCACAGATTTTTTGAATGAGACTCGCAATGTTCTCATGTGCCAGAGGCAGATCCAACCAAAAGCTACAAAGATGAAAAGCATTATGATAACAGCTGCACATCCACCGAGCCCCGCGGAGTCCCCACCAAAAGAGAAAGCCGCCGACAACCATTAGGGGAAGACATAATACACCGCGAAGTCCGTTTGGATATCTCCTCCTCTCTCTTACGAACGCGACGACAGTGAACGCTAAGCCCACAGCCGGGGGCAAAATCAAAAAAACGAACGCGTCCCGCATGTAACCCCAGTAGCGGTTTGGGTTGTATTCGAGTGTGATGACAAGACGATAATTCTCAGCTAAAGGTATGGTTACAAAACCAAAAAGGTGCACTGCAAACGTAATTGACAAAATAAGTAATATACCTGGCCATTCGACAAGTTCTGACCATTCAATCAGCATTTTTCCTACTTCCCCCTATTCTTTTGTTCTCTTTCTACCCTTTTCGAGTCAACCAGAGCAAAATAAAAACCGTCCACCCAGCAAGTAAAGCTATGCCTATACGGATGTATCCCCAAGAAGTGTAGAACGCAGCGGCCCAGGTTATCGTTGCTGTTATAAGAACTATGAAAATCAACTTAAACCTATACGCCTTCATTTCTTGGAGTTCTACTTGATAGTCCATCTCGGATAGTAACACCGCTCTGAGTGCCCGAAGTATTTTCTTTAAGATCCCTCTCAGATTGGGCTCTTCTTCTGTCATTACCTTACCTCTTCGTTCTCTTTCTGCTCTTCAATTGGGGCTAGGCGGTGACGCGCCTCCAACACATTCAGTGTTGGCTTAGCCGTTTAACTTTCTCTTCTAACAGCTATAAACGTTTCTGATAGATTCAGTCAACACTTCTCTTAGGTCTATTTCTTGCATAAGTTATGGCTTCTAAAGTAACTTAACTCCTTGCAAAGGTCCAATTGATGATGAAAATTATTGAGTAGTGGGCCCGGAGGGACTTGAACCCTCGACCAACAGGTTATGAGCCTGTCGCTCCAACCAGGCTGAGCTACGGGCCCTGCATTGTGAGCTACACATCTAATATGCTTCTTTCAAATTAATTTAAACGTTTTCTGCATTTTAAGCTATCCGTGGAAAACTTAAAAAGCCTATTCCCAGCTAAAATATGGTTTTAGAGGGAATCCGCTGTATGGAGTTGAAGGTTTTCACCTTGCCCACTTGTTCGGGCTGCCCGGTGGCTAAGATGATCGCCTTTGAGGTTGCACAGAAGTACGGTGTTGCTTGCAGAGTGGTTGATATGGCGACAAAGGAGGGGTTGGATGAAGGGTTGGCTTATCAGGTAATGAGTGCCCCGAGCATCGCCATAGACAAGGATGTCGTAGTCAGAGGTCATCTCGTATCAAAGGAAAAGCTTGAGGAAGAGGTGAAGAAAAGACTGGTGAAATGGAAGACGCGAGCCTCTTCCGAATAGCTAGAACGCGTAAAGCTTATTCCTTTTTGCATGTTTATCCTTGATGAGAGAAAACCCTTGTCAGAAATTCAGAAAGCCGTAATTTGTTTTCTTTACACGGAGAAGATGAAGTCAGACCTGATTTTGGCCACAAGTCTCTTGGAGACTTTGAACAGCATGGGGGACGAGGACATTGTCGGTGCTGAGAAGCTTATGGTTGCGTACTTCAACGCTCTGATCAGGGAGGTCAACATTGCTGCGAACGCGTCTGGGGTTGAGGGCTTTAAGGAAGTCAACGTAAAACTTGAGGACGCCGTCCAGCAAATTAAACAGCACAACTATGTTAACGCTACGAAGCTTGTTTCAGGAGCCATATCCATCACAACAACCAACGGGCATCAGGCAGCTCAAACCTTAAGGGAGAAAGCCCTCATCTAGCACTGTGTTCTCTCAAAATGATACAGGTATTCTTGGGCGTAACCCGCATAATTTCCGAAATATCTTCGCCCAAACAAGTTTAGCCTCTCATACTCCGAATTCGTGAGTGAGCTCTTAGAGGAGATTTTCATGATGAACTCTGTCGGAAAATGGCTTGTATAATGCTTTATGATGATGCGTTTTATCCAAACATCCACAGGAAAGGCTTCTAATTTTCCAGATGAGAAGAGCAAAACACAATCTGCAGCTTTCAAGCCCACGCCAAGAAAATCAAGCATTTCTTTTCTAGCCTTCTCGTAGCTGGTTTTCCTCAAATCCTCGAGTCTGAAGCCGTTTTCGTGAACCATTTTGGCTGTTTCTGAGATGTATCTGGCTCTGTAGCCGAGGCCGCATTCAGCAAGTTCTTTCATGTTGACTTCTGCTAGCTTTGCTGGTGTTGGAAAGGTGTAGAAATCAAGGCCATCGAAGACTGTTTTGTCTCCGAATTTTTTGGAGAGATTAAACAGCATTTGCCTTATTGCTGGAATGTTCTTGTATGTTGCACAGATGTAGGAGATTAGACACTCCCATGGGTCTTGGCGGAGGATGCGTAAACCCTTAAATTTTTTGACAGTGGCTTTAATGTGTTTGTCCTTGGTGATATGCGAGAAAATTTCTGGTAAGTCGTCGCGCAGTCCAAAATAATCTTTGGCGAAACTTATATCTGCATTCTCGAACTCTAGCTTGTTGCCACTTTGACGTATCTTGAAAACTTTTTCTCTAACAACACCATACCACCACTCGCCACGCTTATCCCATCTAAAAGCCTGCCCACAACTAAGTGTGAAATCCAGATTGAATGGGCATAAATTGCTTAATTGAAGTTCCATGTAAATCTCACATCTCTCAGCTTTAGGTTGCAATTTAAATTCTTGTTGGTTAAATTGTTTTGTAAGGTTGAAGAATTAGGTGAGATAGATGTCAGCTAAAAGGGGATTGAACATTATTTCTAAGAGTTACCAGAAACAGGCAAGAATCGCTCTTGAAGCGCGCGCGTTGGACACCTTCCGAACCAAGAAAATACGAGTGGATTCAACAATGTTTTAAAAGAATTCCTCGACAAAATAGATATGTCCGGTTGATGTTAATGAAAGGAAAATATTTTGAAGATCTAAAAATTGG
>JAOUPS010000122.1 GCA_029879735.1 Candidatus Bathyarchaeota archaeon
TTTCTTGTTTTCTTTTGTTTGTCCTTTGGTTTTTCTGCTATTTCTTCTGCTTCTTTTTCCTCGGTTTTCTCTTCTATTACAACTTCTTTCTCTTCCTCAACTTTTTCTTTAGCCTCTTTCAGATTTAGAACGGTTATTCCCCTTTTTCTTGCTTCAACAAGGATTGTGGCTCTTTTTCTTTTACCAACTGTGTGTGCAATCTTTATGGATTGAGTTTTTGGCTCAATTTTCTTGAGTTCTTCAGTGTTATGCACTAAAACTTCTTTGTAGCCCGATGGGTGGAGTCCTCTTGCGACTTTTGGCCCTCTGTATCCAACGCTTACATTGGGCGGCCAACCTTTGATTTTCCTTCGCATTTTGTTGTCTATTCCTCTTGGTCTGCGCCAGCTTTCCTTCAAGCGTTTGTATCGCCAGCTTTCTTGCCTAACAAATTCTGGTTTCTTCTTTTTTGTTCGCTCTCTCAGTTTCAATGTCTTTTCCACAGGTACTGCTTTTTGTTCTGTCATCCTTCCATTCCCTCGCTTCGTTCGTACACGTATATGCCATCTAGGAAAACACGGGGATCTTTCTTTTTCACTTTGGTGCCTTGTTCTATGTTTGCTGCTGTTTGACTTACGTCTTCGAGGTTTATGCCTTGAACGACTACGTCCTCGCTTTGAACCTTAACTTGGGCGTTGCCCGCTATTTTGGCTTTTCTAGGGCTTCTTTCGCCTGTGAAATTTTCAATCAAAACAGTCTTGTCCTTAACTTTGACTGAAATCGGGAAGTGTGAGAAAACTATTTTGAGTTTGTGCGTAAAGCCCGTCTTAACACCAGTAATCATGTTTTGAATGTGTGAGTAAATCGTGCCTACAAGGGCTGCTTCTTTCTTACGAGGCCACTCAGCCCAAACACGAATTGTTTTTCCATCAAGTTCAATTGAAATTGGAGCATGAGAAAAATCACGGGTTAATGTTCCTTTTACACCTTTGACTGTAACTTTCCTTCCCTCTATTGTTACCTCCACATCGTCTGGGACTTGAATGATTTTTGAAACTTCTATAGCACGCATTCAAAGGCACTTCCTAATAAACAAATGCCAGTAATCTGCCTCCGATTCTCTTTTCCTTTGTTTCTCTGTGGGATAGTATTCCCCTTGGCGTTGAAACAACCAGTAGTCCCACGTTCCTTGAAGGAAGGAACTTCGTCTCCCATTGTTCAATTTCGTCCACTTTAACTGGGAAACGTGGCCTGATGGCTCCGCATCTATTTATTCTTCCTAAAAGTTGAATCTTGAACTTTCCTGAGCGTCCGTCATCTATGAATTCGAATTCTCCGATGTATCCGTTTAACTGCATAACTCTTAGAACTCTACCCAAAAGTTTAGAGGCTGGACTAATTATGCATTCGCGTTTGTTACGCGTCTCGTTGTTTATGATTGTTGTCAAGCCGTTTGCCAACGTGTCCATTACGATTTTCCTCATCACTCATATTTTTTGAACCCAAGGTTTCTTGCTACTTCTCTAAAACAATGCCGACATAAATATAAATCATAACGTCGAATAATAGGTCCATAAGACCCGCATCTAACGCATGCTCTAGTTCCCTTGCCATATTTTCTTTCCTTTTTAGGTTTCTCTTTGCCCATGCAGTTTTCCTCCGATAATCATACTATTTCAACTCCTAAAGTGTCTTTAACGAACACCATGGCTTCTTCAGGTGTTAAAATGTGTTTTGAGCCGATTTTCGCTTTTTCTTTACGCCTAGTTTTAACCCTGTATCCAGGGCGCCTGAGGGAGATGCAGACGTCCATGCCGAATATTCCGACTTCAGGGTCATATTTCACTCCTGAAATTTCAATGTGTTCTTTTATGCCGAAGGAGAAGTTGCCATATCTGTCGAAGCAACGCATGGAGAGCTTATTGTCGATCACTGGCAAAGCTTTTTTCAAGAATTCTGTTGCCCTCTGTTTTCTGAGCGTTGCAATGCATGCAATTGGTTCCCCTGCTCTGATTCCAAAATCTCTGATGGTTTTCTTGGCTTCTCTCTTACATGGATTTTGACCAGTTAAATCCTTTAGGATTTTTGCGGCTTTTTCCAACGGTTCTCCAGACTTTCCAACGCTGATGTTAACAACAACCTTCTCAATTTTTGGTTTCAGCATGGGTTTTTCTTCCCATTTCTTTCGGATTTCATCGTCAGACAACTTTAACTGGCCTCCGGTAGGGATACAAGTGGCTGTGTTTCGCCTGTTGTGAAAACAAGTTGCAAAATTGTTTGGTAGCGGTTGCCTTTTTCATCATCGAGTGTTACAAGGGCGTTTCTACGCTTCTTTCCCTTTGCTCTCTCAATTTCAATTATTTTACCGTATTTTCCAATGTTTTTTCCGCCCGTTATTATCGCGAAATCGTTCTGTTTCAATTTTGTATGCTTAAGAATTTGTCTTTCTGGGAGGCTAATTTTCAAAGTGTCAAGAGTCTTGTATACGTCCTCTTGCGGATTTTTGGGGTCCTCAACTTTAACCGACATGTTTGAGCCGTCGTGTAGGTTAAGTTGTACATGCCCGTTTTTAACAACAGTTTTGTTTTCTATTCTGCAAAGTTTGAAGTTTGCTTCATCCTTGTCAATTGGGTGGAGGATTAACCCTTTGCTGGAAGGTAGTACACGGAAGCATTTGGCAACTTCTGGTATGGAAATGACATCCATTAAACCTACTGGAAAGTTGTCTTCCCGTCTAACTTTTCCATCCACATACACTTTTCCTTGCAAAACTATTGTTTTAGCTTCTTTTCTTGTCTTGGCGAATCCGAGAATATCGCGTAAAATTATAGCCAAGGGCAAGCAGTTTTCAAGGGAATGTGGTCCAGGAGGGGGCCTTACAACCCAGACGTACTCCTTTCTGTGAATTGGCCAGAATCTCGGCGCGGGTTTACGCTTTAGCCCTGTTGATCTTCCTTTCTTACCCAAACTCACGTTCCTCCTTTAGTTTTCTTGGTGGCTTTACGTCTAACTCTTGTTTTCCTCGTCTTCGTTTTCTCTTCTGTTTTAGCTTCTTCTGTTTTTTTTGCTTTTTTCACTCTTTTCCGTCTCTTCGACTCTTCCTCTTTTTTCTTCTCGGCTGGTTTTTTGGCTACTTTCCTTTTTCTTCTTTTCGGCTTCTTTTTTGGAGGTTTCTTTTCTACGGCCATTTTTTCTTTGACAATCTCTTCTTTTATTTCTGTGACTTCCTCTGGAGGCTTCTCTACAACCACTTCTTCCACTTTCTTGTGAGCTTCCCTTTTTCTTTCCAAAATTTTCTTTCGCCATTTATCATCAAGGTTTAAACGTGTGATCATGACTTTTGAGGGGTGAATTGGGACGAATATTGTCGTTCCGTCAACTGTTTCTCGTGTTAGGCCTTCAACGTAGATTCTGTATTTCCTTCGGTCTATGCGTGTGACTTTTCCTTCAAATCCTTTATGGTCTCCTCGCATTATGTGAACTGTGTCTCCGTTCCTAACTGGGAGGGCTCTAACTCCACGCGAGGCTTTTAGTTCTGGTGAGAGGTGTGATGCGAAATGTTTGTGGCGTCTGTGGTTTGGTGCTTGGAAGAGCATTTTTCTCTGTTTCGACGGTTTTGTTACTGGTTTTGTTGTTTGCATGGGCTTCCTCCTATACTATTATGCTTGCTGCACTCGCTATTCTCGGCCATCTTTCAGCAGCCTCCTTTGCCACGGGTCCGCGGATTTCTGAGCCTTTCATTTCTCCATCCGGGGTTATTATCACTGCTGCGTTATCTTCGAATTGAACCCAGATGCCGGCAGCCCTTCGGTAGGGTTTTCTCTGCCTCACAACCACTGCTTGGAAAATTTTCTTTCTCATTTCTGGTGTTCCATGTCTGACAGAGACTGTTATTCTGTCGCCTACTGCGGCGGATGGAACACGTCGTAAACGTCCCTTATAACCCATGACTTGTACTAGTCGAAGCCCTCTGGCTCCACTGTTGTCTGCACATCTTAGGATTGAACCTGTTGGTAATCCCCTTGAGATTTTTGGTCTTTGGCCGATCATTCCCTTCGCAATTAACGCCCTCATTTTCGCCCTTGCAGCCATTTCACTTCTCCTCCAGTTTTTCAACAACAACAAACGATACTGTTTTGCTTATTGGGCGACATTCAGCTATTCTGACATGATTTCCTTCTTTCGAGTCTATGCATGGTGGATCGTGGCATGGGATGCGGCTTTGTCTTCTCTCATACCTCATAAACTTTGGAACATAATGAAGATAGTCACGTTTAACTATGACTGTTTTATCCATCTTGGCGCTGACGACCACTCCCTCTAAGACGCGGCCCCTTACTGGTAGATCGCCGTGGAAGGGGCAGTTTCTGTCATTACATGTTTTTTTAGGTTTTTTGAAAGTCAGTGACATCACCAAAGCCTCCTGATACGCTTTTTGAGGCGGTTCTCCGGTCTTCCCACAAGGAGTTTTCCGTCAATTTCAACAGCCGTTCCGTCTGAAAATTTGAAACGAAAAACAGCTGAGTCCTTTATGATTCTTTTTCTTTCGCCTTCGTGTAGAATCACAAGTGTATTTCGTGTTTCATCTATAACCTTGCCGAATGTTCCAACATATTCTAGATGTCTGCTTTTTGCAACCTTAGCTTCGGTTCCGATGAGTTCGTAGCGGATTATGTTGGGCGTTACCTTCATTTGTTTTTCTTCCCCTTAGCTTTCTCTCTTGTAAATCCAAGTTTCCGTTCGTGCTCTATGGTCATTATTCGGGCAATCGTCTTGCGCAGTTCTCTTATTCTAGCCGGGTTTTCTACTGTTCCGCCAGCCTTTATCATGGTTTTTAATCTGAGAAGCTCTGTTCTAAGCTCGTTGAGTCTTTTCGCTTGCTCTTCAGAGGGCATGTCACGTATTTCTTTAACCCGCAATATCGGCATCTATTTGGCTTCCTCCTCTCCACCTGTTTCTTCGGTTTTCTCTTCGGCTGCTTTTTCCTCAAGCGTTTCTGTTGTTTCCTCTTCCGGACGGCTTTCAACTATCCGGATTTTATCCGGGAACTCTGCATC
>JAOUPS010000123.1 GCA_029879735.1 Candidatus Bathyarchaeota archaeon
TGTTCCAAAGCTAAAGCCTCACAGAATAGCCACTGTCACACTGAGCCTGAAGAACATGATGGGTGCCTTGGCTTCCAAGGGTTCAATGCACACCGGTCGACTTAGTAAGAACATCGTTGATCTAGTATCGGTTCTAAAACCCAGCGTATCCGTCATTGACGGGATAATAGCGGGGGAGGGACATGAAACCAGCGGAAATCCCGTGAAAATGAACTTAGTAATCGCAGGGACAGATCCTGTTGCGGTTGATGCTGTTGGCGCCGCAGTGATGGGCATCCAGCCATCGGATGTTAAACACTTGGTCTTGGCATGTAAGAAAGGCTTGGGCACATGCAATTTAGATGAGATAACTGTGCTGGGAGAACCTATAGGAAAGGTGAGACGGAAGTTTCGAAGATCATTCTCTTCAAGGCTTCTTGTCCACCTCACCTAATAGGCGAATGTTGATAAATATGATCGTTAGAGAGGTTCAAGCGAAGACCATTTTATCCAGATCAAAGGTTTTTGATTACTTGCTTAACCCTTACATTGGTTTTTTGCATGGCTGCACGTATTGTTATGCGCGATTCATGAAGGGGTATACAGGTCACACGGAGGAGTGGGGCGAGTTTCTTGATGTGAAAACCAATGCAGCAATATCTCAGCGCGCGCGACAGATTTAATACAACAAACGCGCGTGCTATCAAAGAGATGAACCGTGACAGCAGATAATTCACAAACTTCAGGAACTAAATTCTCCGTAGTCGATCTAATGCTTATAGGAATGAGTTTTGTTTGGGGCATAAACTTCTCCGTAGTTAAAATCGCCTTGACAGACCTATCTCCTCTAAGTTTCAACGCAATCCGCTTCAGCATAGCCTCAATATTCCTACTGGCCTTGCTGTGGGTTCGCGAGCGAAACCTCAGCATCCGGAGAGAAGACATAAGTCGTATCGTTCTACTCGCACTTATTGGAAACACTGCCTATCAACTTTTTTTTATCAACGGTATTTACCGCACAACCGCAGGCAACTCTTCCCTGTTGTATGCCACCATGCCCATATTCGTGGCCACTCTAAGCTCAATTCTAGCCGTAGAAAAAGTAGAACAAAAAATTTGGGGAAGTGTAACACTTTCATTCATTGGCATAATCCTAATCGTGGGTGGTAAAGGAAAAACCCTAAGCATAACCGACCAAAGCTGGGTAGGCGACCTTCTAATATTAGCAGGCACAATCTGCTGGGCGACTTACACTGTTCTATCTAAACCACTGCTGAAGCGGTATACGCCTATCAAACTAACAACCTTAACCGTAGCCATCGGAACATTACCGTTATTTCTCATTTCAATTCCCGCGTTAAACATGCAAAACTGGGATTCAGTTTCAACGCAAGGATGGCTAAGCCTCACATACTCCTCATGCCTCGCCATAGCCATCGGGTATGTAATATGGTACACTGGAGTGACTCGCATCGGCAGCGCCAGAACCGCACTCTACGAGAACTTAATAACAGTCATAGCCGTTGCAGTCGCATGGGTTGCCCTGTCTGAAAGCATGACTCTGCCTCAAATCATAGGGGCAACATTTGTTTTCGTTAGCTTATACTTAGCGAGAAGAGCCCAAAGAACTAAACATTGAGCGCGTGTGTTTAAGCATGGATTCAGCCTTTTTCAAATCCAAAGAGGTATTAACATTAAAGAAGGTTCTAAGCTTCGGGTCTAACTGTTGCAGAACAAGCGTGGAGATGTAACGTACACCCCCCAGCCTATCCACCATGAATCGCATATCAAATTTTCCTTCACTAAGAGCGCTTTCGGCGGCTTCCAGTGCAGGTTTTGTGCGGTAAACCGCTTGTAAAGGCTCTATGTAGCCGTTTGGCCAGCGTGGAATAACAGCATTTCTATTTGTGCAGAGTTCAAATAAAAGCAAGAGAATTTTCGTGGAAACTAAAGGAGTGTCGCACGGAAGTAAAAGCGAATATTCTCCCCGCGTTTTTCTAAAACCAGTTGATGCTCCGATAAGCGGACTCTGCACATCATCAATATCAACAACAATATTTACATTTGAATCGACAACTTTTGCAAAATTTTCAGCTTGACTCTCTGAACTAACAACAATGATCGTTTCATCTACAATGCCGTTGGTTGCACTTAAAACATGTTTTATGAGGGGCTTTTTTAACAATGGCAACAATCCCTTATCCTGTCCAAACCTGCTGGAAGAGCCGCCTGCAAGGATGATTGCTGATTTATCCAATAATTGACGAACCTCACATGTGGTTTAAAATGTTTTTCTGTTCTATAAGTTTTGTAATGTACGAAATATCACGAAAGCGGAATACGGTGTATTATCTGCTAGACTAAGAGAATTATCCATAAAGAGGAACGACAAGGATGGATCGTAAAATCAAAGAATTGAATCGCATAATGTGCAGAGATTGTGACATAACAGACTGAGAAATGCAGATACTGAAAAGTTTACTGGCTAATAAATAAAATAGTGGAGCAGCAGTAACAACTTACGCTGTAATGTTGTCTAGATTTTTTGCCATTTCGTCCAAAATTTTTGTGAACGGATGGTTAGGCTTCTCCTGAGCGAAGATGAAAGTGCCTTCAGCCCTTGAAACATCACAGAAACAAGGTATTATCCCCAAAACTGGGACCTTGTGGATTCCTTCAATCCTAGTTTGTACCTCATCTTTTCCAGATTTCATGGAAACATCATATAACACCTTGTTCACAACCACTTCGGTCTTTTTCTCAAACAAGTCATAGAGTTCCCGCAGCATACGTTTTGTTCCTTCAACATCTGACCTGTCGAAGGTTGTTGCCACGATAACCACGTCAGCGCTTACTATGGCGTTTATGGATGAGTACTGGAGTCCAGGGCTTGTGTCAAAAATCAAATAGTCAAAGCCTTTATCATTTAAGAGGGAATTTCTAAGAGCCAGAAGCCTTCCCAAAGCCCGCATCTCCCATTTTCTATCCTTGGCAGACATGTCTCTAATCGCCTCTGTTGTTGGATTTGCCAGCCCCACGAACAGTTTACCCGCATTGCCTATTCTTTCACTTGAGTCTATCAACACTTTATCAATTTCGCATGTTCCATTTAAATAATCATTTAGCCAGTAATCAGCTTTTTCAATCTTGAAAATCGTGGCGAGACTCGGAGCTCGGAAGTCAAGGTCCAGCAAACATATCTTTTTACCTTGCTTAACCAGAGTTGCGGCGAAATTCACTGAAATAAGAGTTTTCCCCGTTCCGCCCTTATACGAATGTACCGCGATTATTTTGCCCAACCATATCACCCTTGATTTTCCTTATCCACATGGAAGTAGGCTTTTCTTCCTTTTCTTTCCTTTTTCAGATGTCCCATAATCACAAGCTGATTCAAGTAGCCACTCTCCACGGCTCTAGCTCTACGTGTCTGTTGAGCAACATCCTCTGCTGTGGCTCGGCCAAGTCTACACAAGGTCATAGCTGTTTTTCTAAGATGGTCAGGCATAGAAAGCAACGTCATGACATCCAGTGGAGCCTCTGGAAGCGGTTGAACATCTTTCTTGCCACGCTTCTGCAGCTCGATCATAATTTCCATTTTTTCATTTAACCTTTCCAGGTTTTCTCTGATTTTCTGCAGTACTTGCAGAGGTTTTTTCCCCAGCACTTCCTGTTTCGTCACTCTCGCTCCCCATTAGTGTTTTACACGTGTACACTATGGTAAAGAAAAAGGCATTTATTAAGTCTTACGAAACACGCATAATGATTCACAAGATAAATGCAAGCTTATGAACAACTTATTGCTTGTAAAACGGTTCCTAGCCCAAATAGCACTGGAAGGCTTCAAGAGGAATATCGCGCCGATGAATAGGGTAACAACGGATTCTGTAGGCTGATAGTGATATTTGTTTAGAAACTTCATTCATTGAGATCAAGAATCCTGTTTTTTTTAAAAAAAAGTGTGCTTCAACATCGAAAATATTGCGAAAAATGGAAGGTTTTTTAGAATTGAAATGATTAGTATGGGATTGGCAGCTTGTTTCTGGATTCTTCCACTATTGGCAGAACTTGTTTTAACTCTCTGAAGTATTTCAGTACTGTAATGCCTCTTTGAGTTACTGCGTAAACAACTCTTCGCTTTCCAACAGTTCTTTCCTCTACCAGATTCTGTTTTATTAGAAATTCCAAGTATTGCTTCAACACGCTACAGTTTACATTTGCCTTGTACATTATGTGAGTTAGCTTTAATGGACCGCGGTGGGCCAACACTCTAAGTATGTCTATATACATTTCAAGTTTGGAACGTCTCATCATCCAAACCTCTTGCCATATCTTCAACCTCTTTATATAAAGCTTTTATGGATTCAAACTACGTCTTTTTTCTATTTAGCCAGCATTAGTAGCTCCTTTTCTCTTGTACTCGAATTAACACGTTTATTCTATTTTGGAAAGCCGTGACTAGGTCGTCTACCAATATTTCTTGTAATTCTGTCGAAAGCCCTTCAATATTTCCCTTGAAAACCTTGGCCATTTTTCCTTCCAAATCTTTTCTCTGCTTAAGTGTCACATTCTTTTTCAACGTTTTTCCTCCATCTCTAAACAATGAAATACACGTTAGTATTTAACTAACTTATGAACCGAAAATGCAGATTCAGAATTCATTTTCCTTGCATGAGTGCCTAAAAGTTGTTTAGCGCGCGCGCTAACGTGCCGCAACAACAATTTTAAGCCTCTTGGAAGTTTAGCAAGGCTTTGTGTAAAAATCGATATGTATGACAAACTTGGTCCTTCTTGCAGTCACACAATCTTTTTTCTTGTGATCTCCAAGCCTTTTCTCTATTCGCTCTAATCCTTCCTTATTCATGAGCCCCTCTAAGTGGCCAGAATCTCCTCGATTTTAGCAAAACACTCGCAAAATCCCTTCAGCAAAGGTCGAGGAACCAAGACAGCTTCGGTCAAACAAATTCACCTTTCAAAAATGCGATGCATAATGAGTTATTACACTACTCGAAAGTATGCAATTGCTGTTTTCAAACATGTTAA
>JAOUPS010000054.1 GCA_029879735.1 Candidatus Bathyarchaeota archaeon
ACAAAAATGGAGTGGTGCGGGGGGCGGGATTTGAACCCGCGGAGGCCTACGCCAGAGGATCTTAAGTCCTCCCCCTTGTCTTAGGCTTTCTGGCCGCCTATTTAGACCTGGCTCGGGTACCCCCGCACCAGCTATTAACGTTGAAGATATCTTATGTAGTTAAAGTTTTTTGCATATTGCCGTGCACTAAGTCAAAATTTGTATTTCACTTAACTATTGTTTGGGCCGGGGGCACGGGCGGGTAGGGAGAGTTTTACGTAAACTCTCTACTGAAGCCTAGCGTGGATAGGGCGCAAGCCTCATAAGCCTTCTAACGTAGACTGGGGTCAATTCGGAATGTATTTAGACTCACGCGCGCTAGATTATTATTAAACTTTTATGGTTAGGCATGGATTGATTAGAGAAGAAGCAGATCTATTACAAGGTCGTATTCCACCAAATATTTTTGTTAGACATTATTGGCGCGCGCACTAGTTGGCATATGGACTTTTTAGAGGTTTTCCATTTAAAAATCCTCTAAACAACCTCTAAATCACTTTCTTGCAAAAAATATCAAGTTACAATTAATAACAATGGTCTTTGCGTTATTAAAACAATGTTGATTAGAGCGTGCGCTAAGGACGCTCCATTTGGACTTCAGTTGAAGTTTCTTCCATTTTTTCTACATGCCTTATGTCAGTGAATAACCATGAGATGGTAAATATCAATATCCCTGAGAGAGCACATCCCAAGAAAAGGTTAGCTGTTCCCATAAACTCTGCTATTGGTCCTGAGATTATCATTCCAAACGGACGTGCAGCATTAGACAGTGCCATATCAACTGAATTCACTCTACCTTGCATTTCCATAGGAACAACAGTCTGGATTATCGTCATGTACAACACATTGACTACTGGTATACAGAAAAGCATGATCAAACCCCCTATTGCCATGAACCAAATTAATCCAGTAGGAGTCAAGGCTACAAAGGCGTACACCAAGAAAAAGACGTATATGAAAAGTGCCATCACAATCATTCTTTTCTTCTTGAACCCTTTAATCACTGACATTAATAATCCTCCAGCGATCATCCCTCCTTGTACAAACGCAAAAACGAAGGCGAGGTCTTCGACCCCTCCGAAGTGATCAAACCTCACAAAATAGGGAAGCAGAGTATCCAGAGGTGCAATCAAAAAATTCAAGGCAGTCGACAAAATTATGAGTGGCAAGAATCCTCTTGCATTTCTGACAAAAGCAAGACCTTCACTAAATTCCCTTCTGAAAGAAGTCTGTTCTTGTTTCTTTCTTACGGAAGGTATGCTAATGTATAGGAGAGGAACTATTGCTATTAGGAAAGTGACTGCATCAATCCAAAGTATCTGACTAATGCTCCAGAATTCTAGCAAAAGGGCTGCAACAATTGGTCCAACCAGGTGAACAGCACCGGTGAAAAGGAAATTCAAGCCATTCATGCGGCTTAGCTTTTCCTTGGGGATCATTGTCGGTACGATAGCTGATACAGTTGGCATATGAAAAGCTTGAAAGACACCTCTCAAACCAAGTAACACCAAGATTAGCCAAATGGAAACAACATTTGACCAAAACAGAAAGATCAAAGACACAGTAGTCAAGGCTTGCAGGAGATCCGCAGTGGCTATCAGTCCTTTTCGGTTCCATCGGTCCGCAAGTACCCCAGCGAGAGGAGATAGAATTACTATAGGAGCGAAACCAACAAGAGAAGCAATTGACAAGTACACAGCACTTTCAGTTTGCAACGTTATCCACCATATAATGACAAAACCAGCGATAGACGATCCTAGCAAAGATACTAGTTGTCCTAACCAAAAAAGTATATAGCTTCTGAATGTTCTGTAGTCAGATTGCATTTTCATACTTTCTCCATGCCTATTCACTATAGCTTCTACCTCCTTCTCATTGGAGACTTAAAAGGGAGACTCACGCTATGTAGTCACAATTTGTTACCATATTATTTGGGTTCAACAGAACTAGCACATGTGGGTAAAGGTTTCCAAGCAGTTCAGTTCTTCTGGGGATTCTTGAATATGGTGATTTAGAGAGCTTCATTATTCCGAAGATTTTGCTTGGTAAGCCATCTGTAGCGTTTCTAACATTCTTTCCATTTCTATTCCAACTCGTTTTCCTCACCTATCCAAATAGAGAGTCTGAGCATTGTTGTTATTTATTATGGAAAAAAGTGACCACCAAAACGGTCACTCTGTGAGTTGGTGAGCCCGCGAGTGTTCCTCAAATTCTCTTTCAGCTTATAAGATTTTAGAGGATACAGAAACATATGGCAACATATAGTCAACATAGAAACCTCTAAAACGAAAGCGCGCGCGCTCAAAGGAAACGTCTTCAATAACCTTTCCTTTACAAGAGAGTTCTGGGAAAGCCCCGGAGGATCCTAACTATACTGCCATCAAACGAAAGCCGATCAGCTTTGGATACATGAAACCAGAAAGAATCGAAGCAGCAAAAATAAAACTTTAGACATCATCATTTCACCCCATTTCCACATTCAAAAAAGACAGTATGAGGATACGAATAGAAAACGAATCAAGTACGGAATAATTTTCACAAATATTCTAGGGGCTTCATAGAAAGAAGCATTCGCAATTCATGAGATCAGCAGTTGCTCAAAGCATTCTTTGTGGTAATAGCATGTTTGTGTTCCAGCAGAGTCTCTGAAAGTGATTTCGTGACCTGACTCGATTGCATATCCACATTTACTGCAAACCTTTCCTTTGTGTTCTGAACGTAGCTTTTTAAGTTCTTGGCATTGACTTATTAGCTCTGAACTTTCGTTCTTCAACGTTTGTAATTTACGCAACACAATCTCTATCTTTTCTCTTATTTTGAGCTGTTCATGCTGGTTATTTTGTTCACTGATCTCCGTTTTGTTGAACATATTTTCAACCTATGCTTCTGCGGTAGAATACATTGTATCTTAATAAATAATACTTTATTTCTCGGACCTCAATATTTCCAAAAAGAAATCTTCACTACACAATAACATATTCGACAGCAATAGAATATTCCTTCATAAATGTTAATTATTGATTGAACTATTTAGGATTTGGAGAAAGAAAATGTTAAGGAAGATAGTTTCTGGGTTAGTGTTGATAACTGTGTTAGTAGGCATGTTAACGTTTACATTTAACATTCAGCTGCTAAGAGCGAGCGGAACAATTTATATAAGAGCTGACGGGGCGGTTGAGGGTACTGATAAGATTCAGCGTGACGGAGACATCTACACTTTTATTGACAACATATATGATTCGATTGTCGTGGAGAGGGATGACATAGTGGTTGACGGGGCGGGCTACACGCTTCAAGGAATGCCTCAAAGTACAGGAATCACTCTGGAGGTAAGGAATAACGTAACAATCAAGAACGTGGAAATCAAAGAATTCCAATTTGGTATTTTGTTACTCTTTTCTTCAATGTGTCACATGTTAAGAAACACTTTAACTTTATGCTTCGAGTATGGAATCGGATTGGTATCGTCTTCAGGAAACAGGATATATGGAAATAACATAACGAGAAACGACAACGGCATCTTTTCCTCCGACTCGTCGGATAACAACATATTTCAAAATAATGTAACAACAAACGGCCTCCTTAGCATCTGGCTCCGTGATTCTTCAAACAACACCATATCTGGGAACAACATAAAAGACAACTATTATGGCATGCATTTGTGGAGATGCCCCGATAACTTAATATCTGGAAATCATATAACGAACAACCATTTTGGCATCGATCTCTATAAGTCTTCAAACAACACCATATCTGGAAACAACATAACAGACAACGACCACTGCATCAACCTGATTTCGACCAATCAAAACGAGATAAGCTATAACTCGATATTGAACAATTATCTCGGTATAGGCGGCAATGAGTCACAAAGCAATCTCATACATAATAATATTCTAGCAAACAATAGCATAGGACTTCGGCTCACCAATTCTAACAACACTGAAATTAGAAGCAACATCATAACCCAAAGTAAGTCTATTGGAATTCGCCTTGAGAGTAGTTCGGAAGTGATGCGGTCATTTGACAACATTGTAACCGAAAATGTGATTAATTTCACAAAGGGCACAGGGCTTGAAATAGACTACGCCATAACAAAGACTTATCACAATAATTTTATTCAAAATACAAATCACGCTTATGTAAAACTTCCAGCAGAGACTCAAAATGTCTGGGATGACGGTTATCCTTCTGGAGGCAATTACTGGGGCGACTACATAGTGACTGACGTTCGGTGGGGTGAGGATCAGGATTTGGAAGGGTCTGATATGATAGGAGACTCCCCTTACATGATAAATGAACGTAACAAAGACAGATATCCACTCACAGAACCATGGCCAATGTCAAATTGTTGGTATTTTGAGGACGACTACGTAATGGCCATTACTTCATCCTCGATAAAGAAGTTTAGCTTTAACAAGAAAGTGGGAGAAATGAGCTTCAACATTGCTACTGACACGTCAGACTCCTGCAAAGTGATTATTTCGAAACGGCTGTTGGATGGTGCCTTCAACTTCCTTATAGATAACGCTACTTCACCTTGTTCAATCAGATGGAGTTCCGACTTCCACATGTTGAACTTCACCTATAGCCAAGGAACCCATGGCGTCAAGATTCTAGGAGAGTTCGTATTGCGATACGACTTGAACAACGATAGGAAAATCGATATCAAAGACATAGCAACGATAGCAAAACATTACGGAGAGAAAGCTGAAGACCCATAGAGAGAAAAAACAAGACTAGACTTCCCTCTTTATGTCTATTTGATATCAGATTACAAAACGAAATCTGGTTTCGCTCGTGCGTCTACAAGTATTCTATAGACTCCAGAGAAGGAAAACTTCACAAGAGACAATCTCCTTTCATCTGTATGAGTGTAAAAGGTGAGAGAATCAATGCCTAGTAACATGAAAGAAGTTCAGAGTTTTATGGACGGACATAGTTTAGCAAGTTTTGTGACCGTTAGTTTAGAGAATGCTCCGCATGTTGTTCCTGTTTTCTTCACATATGAAGATGGCAAGGTGTACGTACAAACTGGTAGAAATTCAGTTCAAGTCCGTAATCTCTTGAAGAATAACAATGTGGCTGTTGCCGTTTACAGCGATCAAGAATCCGTTATCATAAAAGGCAAGGGACGAATCATTGAAGATGATAAAGATTTTGTCAAGAGAACTGAAGACCATATCAGTAAGTATAGGCTAAAACTTGACAAACAAGGCAGAGATTCAGTTGGAATACCCTTGTTTGACAAAAAGATCCGTTGTGTTATTGAAGTAACATCCAATCGAATCATGTTTTGGTGACAAAGTTCTCATTCATGTGCTTACGGAACCAAGTTCCCCTTCTAACGCATAGGATGTTTTCTTTTGTAAATTATGACTGCTAGTGGAGTTGCTGTAATAATAAAAATAGAAAAAGATGATGAAACCTTTGGAACTATGATTAATTCGAATGCACGAGGTCAAGTTTTTAGTTTAGTTGCTATTTTCCTTCCGAAATCTTTGCATTTAGGAAGCTCTCCTTCTACGAGAGGTCCCTTCATCTCTTGAACCTTTATTGATAATCCGGGAGCTATCCGTTTTAAACCGGGAACCGTTTCATTTATCCTCTTTTCCATTTTCTTCACTGCTTTTTCGAAGAAGTAGTCACTTCTTTTTCCAAGGTATGTATCAAAAACAGCAAACATTTTTACCTTTAAGGAGAGCTTGCCAAGTTTGTCGATGAACTTCTTAACGCCCTTTGTTGGTCCACCAAAATGATTCGGAGAACCTATCAAAATTGCATCATAGTCGGTAACCTTGTCCAGATCAACTTCTTTAAGCTCGCTGATGTCAGCTTCTATTCCTTCAACTTCTCTCATACCCTCTACGATTGTTTCCGCCACAAGCTTGGTGTTGCCAAACTTTGACTCATAAGCAACAATAACTTTCGTCATTATGTTCATCGTTCATTATGTCATTTTCTCTAGTTTTATGACTTGTGGAAGAAACTTCGATTACATTCTGAATGACATATGATCACTGAGATCTTACAGTTGTTGAGATCTGAGATTGTATCCATCTGGACGTATGTCATTTCCTCATTCGAGGTATAAAATAGACTATGACTGCCATTATCATCAGGGCAACTGATATCAGCCATATCCATCCTGAATTTAAGACAAATCTGTTTAGGATGAGCAATGCTACGACAAACCACATCATAATCGCTGCAACTGTCCTGACTTGCAACTCTGCAACCCTCATTCACTGCACTAATATCAGGTCCTAAATGGATAATCTATGATTCCAAGATATTTTACAACATTGGTTCTATCGTTCTAATTAGTTCTTTAGGTCACCTTCGCAAATACATTATCCCGATCATCAACGAAATACCAAAAATAATCGTTCCGAATATTGAAAGGCAAAAGACTGAACGAAATTCCTCGGCCACAACATGATATTGCTCGCCTTTGAACAAAGCAAGACCAATGAGAGACAAAACAAGACCAACCACAACCAGATTAAAGAGAAACCAATTGCGTGTTTTAATTTTATTTGTAATCATCTCTTCTTCACACTCTAATTAATTCCTTTGGTTAGACTTTAAGTTTTCCACATTTTACATTTAACAACTTCTAATAGTTCATGGATTGATGAGACAAAAAGTTATTGACCAGATCGACCATAGTAACGTTGACCCTAAAAACTTTAAGTCTCCCTCCTTTAACGAAAATAAGAGGGCGGGTAGCCTAGTATGGATAGGGCGCAAGCCTCCTAATCCTTCTAAAGTAGACTGGAATCAATTCAAACAGTATTTAGACTCTAAATATTCTCAGAACTGGAGCAAAGCAGTGTACTTGTACAGTAAAAAGTATTATAGATTGTTAGAGAATCCTATAGAGCTGGATACTTTCAAATCTCATAAACGAAATAATGTATTGAAATCTCTAGTTGTTCTTTCCAAGTATTTGGGAAGATATCAACATTTCAAGAATCGGTTAGATCAGTATGGAATTAAGCCTTCTAGAAAAGATGCTTTCTCTTCATTCTTAAGAATATTAAACAACAGTAATGGTGATGTTGTTAACTGGTATAATAAAGCATTAGAAGTGTTGAGACCTAATGAACAACTGCTTCTTCGATTTGCTGTCATAACTGGTCTACGTAAGAATGAAGCTATCCAATCATTTAACCTAATAATACATCTTCATGAGAATGCAGACTTAGAGAATTATTACAATGAAAAACTTAATTGCTTAGAGCATTTCAAGTTTAAAGAGACCTTCCTGAGAAGAACGAAAAATGTTTACATCTCTTTTGTACCAAAGTCTCTGATTCTGGAAACAGCTAATAGTGAACCAGTTACGTATGCAGCTATTATCAAGAGATTGAGACGTAAAGGTCTAAAGACAAGAATTAACGAACTTAGAGATTATTATGCTACGTTTATGGTTAAACATGGTTTAATTAGAGAAGAAGTAGATCTGCTACAGGGTCGAATTCCACCAAATATCTTCATAAGACATTACTGGAGTCCATCCTTTAAAGAATTGAGAGATCGAACATTGAAAGCCATTAGATTACTGGAACAATCACTTTAAACCCCTTTCTTTTCTGATACGACTTCACAAAACGAAACCAGGTTTCGATCACTGTGTATAAATGTTCTATAGACTTCATAGAAAGAAAACTTCACTACACAATAACATAGTTACATTGTTCTACGTAGAACATTTCACTTAAGAAGGAGGGAATATTAGCAACAGAATGATTGCTATCAAGAGGAATGTGTTTACTAATGATATTGCTTCTGCTGTTTTCCCTTTTCTCCAAAGTATGATTGAGGAGGCGGAAGTAAGCAAGAGAAGAATTACTATTAAAGGAACCATAGCAATCTGCACAAATGTTTGTTGCTGAAACATGCTATTCAACAATCTCTCTCCTAGAAGTTGTTTTCTTTTCCCTTTCTTACACCTGACTTCATCATGTATAGTCCTATGAGTATGAAAACAACTCCACCTACAATTACAGGGACTGCTTGTTTCAGCATCGTTAATGGATCCATATATCCATTCCAGATAGCAATCATCCATAATATTCCAAAAAGACCGACAGAAGCTAAGCCTAAGATAATCAAGCCAATCCAGAACACGAGAGTCTTTTCACCGTCAAACATGAATCATCACTTATTGTTATAACTTCTAATGTATTAAATTATTTGACTACCATACTTACACTTTGGAACACTGACACAATAACATACTTCAATAGCAATAGAAGATAATTCCATAAGCCATAAGAGTGTAGAAGATATCTAAGTTTGTGTTCATGAGGAAAATGGTAAAGAGGAGAAAGGAGAAGGGAGATAAAACTATTTTTCTACCATTTCCTTATACATCATTAGTAACTACTCAAAACACGTTCTTAATGCTATGTTTTAGAACAGAATGTTCCAACTTTTGGAACATAAATATTAGCTTCTCAATCAAGTTTGTCATGTCTAGTATGCACTATGGTTTCTAACTAGCCTAAGTGAGACTTCATAGAAAGAAAACTTTACAATACAGTATTGCTACTCTCGTGAAATTGTTTTTGTTAGTATTTTGGGTTCTTTCCATTCTTCTCTGAGGATGCTGTACAGAAGCATATCTCTCCATTCTCCTTTGAAAAAAGAGGACTTACGAACTGTTCCTTCCTTCTTGAACCCAGCTTTCTCTATGACCTTCCAAGATGCTATGTTTCTTGGGTCAATGTGAGTTTGAATACGCACAATGTCTTTTGCAAGAAACAAGTAGTCCACCATAATCTTGGCAGCCTCAGTACAGTAGCCTTTTCCCCTCTCACTTGGAATCAAAGCATACCCTATTTCTAAGAGTTTCCCTGCAGGAAAGTGACTTATTCCACCAATCTTGCTTCCGTCTTTTTTCTCTATAAAAAACCACTTTGTCTCAGGAGTAACCTTATCAAACCCCTTCTCAAGCTCTGTTTTGGATTGCTGCCTGAGAGGACTAAATACACCAAAGAACTCAGGATCGTTTAACCATTCTGCAACTAGTGGCAAATCTTCTTTCTCCTGCACCCTCAAATTCACATTCTTACCTTCAAGCAATCACTATCACCATTCACTAGGTCTTCAGTTTCAGTTTTTATGAGTTGTGGAAGAAACTATGGGTGAAAATCAAGCTACTGATATTTCAATGCAGTATTGATATCTTCTGCTATCATCTTCCTTTTGCTTTTCTCAATCAGATAGCTCTTTCCTGTCTGTAAATATGTGGGGAAAACTCTCACTTCATTGTAGAAATATTCTTTTTTTCTGATCTTGTAGGTAGAGCCACTTGGAATTAATCTTTTTCCAGTATTTCTCTTGGCTATGTAATTCATTGATTTTATGGCAGTGTCTCCCATGAGCAGAATAGCGTCAATACGAGGTAGCCGATTCATTTCACTTTCTAAGAGGCTTGAGCAATTCTCTGTAGTCTTGGAGGATATGGAATACCCTGTCTTTCCACACTTGATGGCTGTAGTGATATATACTCCTAGATCAAGCACATCTTCCATAGATGTAACTCTAAATCCTGCATCTTTGAAAGCTTGAGCAGTTGTCTGCATGTAGAAAGGGTCACCTTTAGCATAGAAATAGTCATTCGGTTCTATAGGAGGTGCTTCTGAAACCATGAATGCTTTGATCTTTGCAGGATCAACCTCAATACTTGGAACAACATAACAATCTTTGTTAACATCTAAACATGGGAAGTCAATGCATTTTACACATTTACTAGGGTTCACCTTCTCCATTCCCTAAGGTCTAGTTAGATTGATCAGGTTTTATGACTTGTGGAAGAAACTTTTGTGTTAGAGTCATTATGAAGTATGTTTCTTTAATGGAATGTAGAAGACATATTCACCTTCACTCTTCAAATAGTCTTCTTTGTACCCTCTCTTTCGGCATATAGCTAGAGCAGCTGGATGATCTGCATAAAACACAATCGAGTCAATGCCTCTGTTCCTCATAAATTCTTCAAAGAAATCGAAGAACCTCTTACCATAACCCCTTCTCCTGTACTCTTTCATCAGCCAAACTTCATGAAGCTCAACGAAGTCTTTTTTTCCTCCAAGAAGTTTCTCCAGTATCTCTATGTCCTCTTTATCTCTGGGAACTCCCTTCCTATGTTCCTCAGTGTTTGTTTCGTGCCAGATTGCATCACCAATAATCTTGTTCTTCTCTCTCCAGACGATAAGGTGAGATGGGTCTTGAGTGATGATTCCTTCTTCAGTGACCCCAAGTTCTCCAGTGCCTTGTTCCCCTGCAAATCCATTTCTCTTGTAATATTCCTTGAACTCTTCTAAGTCACAAGCATCATAATGATACATAAGTTCCTTGCAAGCATCGAATCCTAGTGGAGCATAAGTCAGCTTCTTCACAAGCAACTTACCTATTTCGCATGGAAACCGAATTTCTGGTCGATAGATAGGCGGAAGATCTTGAACACTTCTAATAGCCTCTAATGGAAAGTTTCTTAAGTCAGAGCGTAAGTCAACAGCAGAGTCGAAAATGAAGACTCCACAGATGCTAAGCACCCAATGCGCTTTTTCAGGATCATCAATTGTCAGGTTTTCGATCTCTTCGATAACCGTGTAGTGGCCAAGCTTAAGAAACACATATATTTCAGACTTTTTTTCCAACGCAGACATAAACAGACGAAAGGGTAGCCCTGCGTCCGTGTATCGCTTTTTTAGCCATTTCAAATATTTCACCTTTCCAAGAGTAGAGAAAGTATTCAGAGCTCTCCGTCTCTCTTTCTCGTCTCCAAAAGTGGAAGATGGAATCCCAAGAAAGCGTGGAGGTCTTAGCTCCTCGAAAAATGGATCCAAGTAGTCAAGTCCTTCGTAAGAAAGAAGATCTCCTCCAGTAAATATTACTTGAAGCTTTCCCGTCTCTTTGATAAAGTCGATCATTTTTGGGATCTGAGTTATCTTGCAGAAAACCTTCTCGAATTCTGCTTTTGGAACTGGTGGAAGATATAGAATCAGAGAACCGCAAAAAGGAATTTGGGCCCAAATATCACTCATACCAGCAAGTCCAAGGGAAGTGGTCGTTGCTACTGGCTTCTGAAGATTCACAAAACGCTCATCCGGCGGGTATCTGTCTTTTTCGAAAGAGAATTTTCCCTCTCGTATCCTTTTCACTAGGTTTTTCCATTCAGCTTTTTCTTTTTGGTCGTAGTCTTCCAGATATTCTCTGTCCAAATGCTTACCCAATTAATCTATGAAGGACTAATTATAAATAGTATAGTTCTTTACAAAATGCAAACTTCTTAGCAGTTTTACCATGTTGTTAAGGACAAGGATTTGATAATAACTGAAAACCTAGCTCTTCTTCATTCTCTTTAAAACTTGCATATTATCAACAAACATTACATTCTAAATAGTGAACTTAGTTAGTGAAGACAAAGCACATGTCAAAACACGGAAAACCCAACATACTACTATACCGTGCACATCCTTAAATCTGAGATCTGACAATTTCAACTCAATGAACCAGAAAAGAAAGCCTGGAAGGCCACGAGAATGGGTCTTAAACGATGAAATCATCAAAATACATGAGCTAACGACTGAATTGAGAACACAAAACCCTAAGGTACACTGGTCTAGCATCAAAGGCATGTTGAAAATCCGACTGGAGCAACTGGGAAAGAAAGACCTTCTATCGAGATTCGACAAGCTTTGGCCTCTAACGAAGCGGGTCATTCCATTACCCCCGCAATGCATATGTGGAAACAGGGTTTATTCTTACGATTACAGGAAGGTAGAAACTGAACGTGAGCATTATTGGGAAATCTTTGCTAGATGTGTGAATCCAAACTGTCGTTATATGAGAAGATATTTGCCATCGGCAAGGTACATATGGTCACGGCCTAAATCTGCCGCTAAAGAACTTGAAAAGACGCCAACTTTCTATCAGATGGACGGTCAGAAAGTGGAAGGCGAGAAATGATAATTGTGTACTGTATTAATGAGAAAGCACGTGCTGATTCTGTAGATTTGTTTTGTGAAGAGCATCATTGGATCTATATTTTTTAAACAAACTATTGAACTCTATTAGTGAACTTAGTGTAGTTAGTGAAGATAAAATAAAAACGTTAATGTTGATATTAGGAACCTGGTTCCAGTCTTCAGCGTAAGGCTATATGCTTATAAGTCTCCACGAGAACATGTTTTTAGTAAAGTCTACTGATTTTTCCAGTGCTTTTCGTGGCTTTAAAGTCTGTACTGAGCAGAGTTCTGAGGGAACCGTAAAGACCGGGTTTGAGGGTTGGGTAAGGCTCTTAGTAAGTACAGCAAGGATCTAAACATCCTATAAGGGGTAATTATGATCTACTTACCCCTTTAACCCTAGGATCTTATAAGATAAGAGTTTAGATCTTTTCTGGTAAGTTCCTAAATATAGAAAAACATAAACAATAGCTCCTTTGAAAGACCGAAACCAGGTTTCGATCTACTCTAGAATAACTAAAGACAAAATACAGATGTTAAGCCATTACATGTCCCTCATCACTTTGAAACTCTAAATTTTATATATGGATGTTACCGAGCTGGAACGAAACCGGGTTTCGCTCATGTTTAGCTGTTCTAAAATGGAAAAGTACATGCATACAAGAGCTATTATGTAATGTTTAAGCCTTTTTCTGCTTCTATATCGCTTACAAGATGATTGTGAAGTGGGTTTTTAACGCTTCATAACGCAATAACACATATCACCACTGAAGATTGATCGTTAATGGTCTTTTTATGTTAGAATCGACCATTCTGATCGACCCTAGATATGTACAAGGTGAGTATATGGTTAAGATTGTATGTCAGGTCTGTGGAGTAATAGGCTATCTTCAGCATATTGGTAAGAACTACTATAGAGTTAGGCATTATGTTGGTTATGAGAATGGTAAACCATTTTTTACGTATCATAGGCAGGATCCTGAATATGTTCACAAGTTGCTGAGACAAAAAGTTATTGACCAGATCGACCATAGTAACATTGACCCTAAAAATCTTAAGTCTCCTTCCTTTAACGAAAATAAGAGGGCGGGTAGCCTAGTATGGATAGGGCGCAAGCCTCCTAAGCTTGCGGTCGTGGGTTCAAATCCCACTCCGCCCGTTCTTGGGAGTTCTGAACTGCGTTCGCGCATGTTGTGAGGAAAGCCAAAAGATTCTACTTAGTAGTTGTTGTTTTTTTCCTACGGGAAGAAGAAACAACTTCTGACTGTTCAAAAGCTGGACAAAAGATTGAGCGTTTCATTACACTGACAGATGTAGACGGCAAAGGAAGTTTTGGAAATGATTTTTGGTGATGCGTGTGACGGAAAATAAGGAGTAGACGAAACTTCCGAATCTGTGTTGAGTGGCGTGTTAAAAATCACACCTTGCACGCCATAGAAAACTGTGCTTCAAACTCTCGCCAATTCTTACTAAGGTTTCCGAAAAGTTGGCTGTTATCACTTTCTATGCGCATACTTAGGGGCGTTTACATGGCAAACAGGTTTATAACGCTGTTCTTGTTTTACAAGATTTGTGGAGGCTATGCCGACAAGAAAGAAGGGTTGGACAGAGAAATTGGCAGACAGCAAGGATCTGCCAAAAGTGGAGAAAATTACTGGCAAGATGAGCAAGAGATGGGGGACAGGCACGGTGGTTATCCCCGCGCCGATGGAAGTCGATGAAATGATGAGAAGAGTGCCTGAGGGAAAACTCATCACTATTAACGAAATTCGCACGGCCCTAGCGAAGAAACACAAGGCGACAATCGGTTGCCCTATGACCACCGGTATCTTCGCTTGGGTCGCAGCTCACGCCGCTGAAGAACAGAGCCAAGAGGGTAAAAAAGATACCACCCCTTACTGGCGCACCTTGAAAACGGGTGGGGTGATAAACCCGAAATATCCCGGCGGGGTTGAAAGACAGAAAAAACGTTTAGAAAAAGAGGGGCATAAGGTAATTCAAAAAGGCAAAAAATACATAGTTGCCAATTACGAAAAATCACTGATAAAGCTTTGACTCTTGGCAAAAACCGCGTCTTTTCTACTTGAACCCGAATGATGTTTCTATGCCGAATCTATAGAAACTCTATCAAAAACTTTTGCACGGAAGTTCTGCGGTCAGCAAGATCTGAGAATGCAGATGGATAATCGCCTTCCCAGATGATATATCCACTGAGCTTCTGGGGTAACAAAGAACACAAATACTTAAGCCCGCACGCATGTAGTGTTGGCTTGAACGCAGACTTTACGCCAATCAATCGCTCTAACTGAGACTTCAACCGTGGAACCCGCCGCTTCGGCCGTAGATTGGATGCGGTAGGTTCCATTTCCATAATCCGTTTCGCGGTACGTAGATACCAAGTTCCAGCCTGTTTTGCCATAGTAACGTATGTTAAAACTTTTGGCTAGGGCTGGTTCATTCTCGTTGAAAAGTTTGCACGTTAACTCAACTTGTTTTTGTAGATCGAGCGCATGAATAATAAAACCTTCCACATACAAGCTTGCGGTGATATTCGCTGGAAACTCGAATCTGGTTTCAGTGTCCATTCCAATAATTGTAAAGTTAAAATCCACGTAGCTGCTTGAAACTCCGAAGCCACTGGAACTCCACGCAATCCAGACTCCATCGTTGTAAGGTGAAACATTCCATAAAGACGCGTTTAAGATGTAGATTTTGGATAAGCACCTTTGTTTAACCATGCCAAACCACTTGTTTAGGTTTTCAGGAATAATTTCGACTTGACTACGTGTGTTATGTTTACGAGTGAACTTAACACTGTTTGGTGTAAACTCGGTTTAATAGCTGAAACGTGTTTGCAAGGTGGGGTTTAACGAGCATTTGCTTTCTTCTCCGACTTCACGGAATAGTAACCCGTGGTAATACTGAAGAGGCTGGACAGCGCTGAAAAACCATGGAAAATATTATGGGATTCTCAGCTGTTAAAACAAAGCACAGTAAATAAAAATGAAAAAAAGGAGGGGAAATTTAGCCAAGATCGACGAACGAGTCTGCGGGCATGCCGCCTGGAGCAGTGCGGACAACGGTTAAAGCAGCGCCAACAGCAGTCTTGACCTCAATTTTCACAGTCTCATAGTCAGCAATCGTATGTCCTGTACCTAAGCGCATGACAAGAAACGCTTTCTCAGTAGATTCAAGAACAGTATCGACGTCACCGTTGTATATCGCAAACTTAGCCTCGTCACCAGATAGGGCCAGAGTCGTGTTTAGAGCGTCCCAGTCCGTATCACTTGTTGACACTACGTCTTCATATATGTTCAGCAGTGTTGCGTTTGGCAAATACACTGTAACTATGACTGATTCATTACCGAAGTCTAACGATGCTTTGCCTACTGAAAGTTTTACTGGAAAGACTATGTATTCAATGCTATTGGTAGAATCAGTTCTCCCCGTCACTAATCCGTCTAGTTGCAGTGCGCTCAATGCTTCTTCGATCCCTGAAGCCATAGTTTCCTTAGTCTTCTGAGTTGTGTAGAAGCCCATGTTTACGACTACGTAGCTTAGGGCTGCGGCGATTATGATGAAGGCTATCAACACTATGGCGGCTTCAATGCCGACTATACCTTTCTTGTTCTTGAACAGTCTTTTAAGAGACATTGGTTTACACCGGACCCCAACTGTCTGATGGCATTGCTTCTGGTACGTTGAACTCTATTGTAAGTGGCGCAGTCTTCTCGAGTCTTATCTCAACGATTATGGCTTCTCTTACCCCGGCAGCTT
>JAOUPS010000124.1 GCA_029879735.1 Candidatus Bathyarchaeota archaeon
AAAGGAGCGCCAACCCTCGTTCGCTTCGCCCTCTGTTCATTATCGAAAGCCCTCCATTCCGGCCCCCTGTCAGCTATCTTTGCGGCTATCACGAAGCCGCAGTCCATACAAACTATTTCGGCGCACTCATAATCACGCATAAGCCGTGTGCCGCCACATTCGGGGCAGCACTGAACCTTCACAGGTTCAACTTCCGAGATTGGCAGAGGGTCGGGGTTCCCATGCCCTTCTTTTTCGTTGTCGTTCATTTTATTTTCTCCTCTTTGAGGGGAGCACATACAACATTTTGTTCGTCAATTTTTCAGGTTCTGGAATTGTGGGTTTTACCGCTGCATAGGGCGAAGAGACCGGACCGAACACGTCAGAGATCTTTCCTATAGGCTTTAAATTTTCATCGACGACCGTTTCGCCGATTTTCGGAATTTTTTCAATTCTTATTATGACCTTTCGACTCGGACTTGTGTGAAGGGCTCTGCCTAATCTCTGCAAACTTTTAAATTCCCCTCATGAAAAGTGAGATGGTTCAACAAACCATTTTATTTAAACCTTTCTACAAGGATGTGTGTGACGGAAGCTTTTCTGTGTTTTCAGTCGAAATCTTGAAGGATCTGACGATGTCTCCCGCAATTTCTCCTGTTTTCTGTTTCTGAATTGTCGATTATCCTTTTTAGGGATACTAGATATAGTTGAGGGATAGTATTATTGAAGGGCGTTTCCTCTCCCTCACTTAGTTTCTTAACAAAACAAATCTCACATTTCTAAGAAGTTCAGAAGTAGTAGTCCCTTTTCCTAGGGCACTTTGCTACTTCTAGGTCTGGTCTAATTTTCCTGTTGACATGTTTGTGCGTGTGAGTCACCATCATTGTTAAGCCTTCATGATTTGTTGTTGTAGGTGGCCTAGGGAGGCCACAACGACATTTAAGCTGGTTTTTGCACGATTGCGGTAGAGCCTCTGTAACATGTCTTGGCTGGGATTCTTTCACTTGTCATCGTCTACGGTGTTCGTGACGACGACAACTGAACCGTTCAAAAGTGGTAGTTCGATAGGCCTTGGCGACTGCTGCTTGTTTTGCGGCTTCAGCATGTGTTTGCTGCTTGAAAGCTCGCGAAGACTTGGAGTCGAATACTCTGTTGAGACAGCAGAAAACGTTAGAGAGTATAAAGAGTTGATCGTGGCAGGCTTCGGGTACGTCAGGGACAGACGCGGAATAGAAATCTACCGCAAAAGAAAATGACAGATCAGCTGGATCTAAAATAGTCGAAACCCACCTTGGAGGGGAAACCTTCATAAATAAGAAATATTGATAAGACTGTGCACTTGAAAGGGTGAGGCTTATGTCCAAACCGTTCTACGTGAGATTTGAAGTTTCGAAGGAGATTGCAGATGCGGCCTATGAAGCCCTGCAAATATCCGCAAAGACAGGTGCGGTCAGGAAGGGTACAAACGAAACAACAAAGGCTGTCGAGAGGGCGCAAGCAAAACTTGTGGTCATAGCTGAAGACGTTGATCCACCGGAAGTTGTGGCTCATTTGCCACTGTTATGCGAAGAAAAGAAAATTCCATATATATTCGTTCCGAGCAAAGCGAAAATAGGCGACGCTATAGGCATCGACATCTCCTCAGCCTCAGCGTGCATCGTCAAAGAAGGAGAGGCCGCGGGACTGGTTAAAGAGATAATCGCAAGAGTTGGAGCGTTGAAAAGAGGAGCGAAGTGATGAGCAAAAAGGACAGCAAGCAGGAGAGCAAGACAGTTCCCACAGAGGGAGAGCTTACTCCAGCGGAGGTTATCCAAGTCATTGGACGTACGAGTGTGACTGGTGAGATCACGCAGGTTAGGGTGCGCATCCTGGAGGGGAAGGATAGGGGGCGCATCATATCGCGTAACGTTAAGGGACCTGTGCGGGCTGAAGACGTTTTGATGCTTAGGGAGACGGAAAGAGAAGCAAAGAAGATCAGCAGACGCAGATAACCGTGAACCGACTGTTTGGAGGAGGATCGTCTTTGCCGAGACCCAGAAAATGTTCATTTTGCGGCGATGATTTTCCACTGGGCACCGGCATGATGTACGTCAAGAACGACGGATCGATTCTATGGTTTTGCTCAAGCAAATGCAGAAAAAGCTCCTTAAAGCTCAGGAGAGACCCGCGTAAACTCAAATGGACAACATACTTCGGCAAGGAGGCGAAAGGTAGAGCTTGAGCGCACAAAGCGAGCGCACGCTTCTCTTTGTAAAACCCGACGGTGTTATGCGTGGATTGATGGGTGAGATAGTCAGCCGAATCGAACGAAAAGGATTGCTTATCGCAGCCGTGAAACTTTCGAAGCTGAATAAAGCCCAAGCGGAAAGATTCTATGATGTGCACCGTGGCAAGCCATTTTTCGAGGCTCTTGTTGAGCATGTTGCCTCTGGACCGATTTTAGCCATGGTTATAGAGGGACCGGAGGCCATTTCAGTTGTCAGACGCTTAATCGGGGAAACAAGCTCCTTTAAAGCTGAACCGGGCGCGATTCGCGGCGACTTCGGCATCAGTGTCACAAAAAATGTTGTACATGCTTCGGACAGCATGGAAAACGCTGAAAGGGAAATATCGTTTTTCTTCAAAAAACGTGAAATTCTACGCTGGGAGAAACCAACGGAAAAAAAGTTCGCGTTCTAGCTTACTCTTTTACCACCGACTATTCTTTTCCATAGAGGCTTGTTATGGATGCATCCTATGTCAGGTGAGTTCACGTTTCCATTAAAGTAGCTGTAGGCTCTGGCACGGCATCCGCCGCATATGTACTTGTCACGGCAACTTCCGCACCCCACTCTTTGTCCATCTACCATATAATCTTCTAGATCTTCTCTTATGCGAAGTTTCCAAAGAAGCGGATGGTTATCCCATATCTCTTCAAAATTGTCTTTTAATACGTTGCCTAAGACCGTGCCTTTGTTTGTTGGGAAGAAAACGCATGGCTTTATGTCGCCGTTGGGTTCAAGACAAGAGTATAAGCGTCCGGCTCCGCATCCGCCTAGAAAGTTCGCCACGTTTTCTACACCCTTCTTTGCCGCATAATGAGCCTCAACCATGAATTTTTCGCCGTGTTTCTGCGATAGCTCTTTTGTCACGCTTGCGTATTGTGGGCATGTGCTGAAGAACCTGTCAACCTTCACGTTCGAGTTTCCATATTTTAGTTCTTCCTCTTTCGCTCGTAAATATAATCCAATTATCTCCTTTCCAATAGTCTCAAGCACGTGAAGCCTTTCGTCTGGGGTTAAGTCTAATTCAACATGGGCCTTTGCCCTGCCGGTTGGGATATAATTAAAATGCATAAGTCTCACGTCAAGCTGTTTGGCTACTCCTATTATTTTGTCAAGTTCAGCCATGTTATCTCTATGTAGAACGGTTGCTATACACGTGTCTAACCCTTCTTCCAGACAGTTTTTTACGCCCTTCATTGTTCTTTCGAATGCTCCGGGTATGCCTCTGAAGTCGTCATGCACTTGGGGTGTTGCTCCGTCTACGCTTATTTCCACATATTCTACTCCAGCATCTTTGATTTTCTTCGCATTGTCCCTTGTGATGAGAGTTCCGTTAGAGGCTATGCTTACGTAACCTATTCGTTTCCTCGCGTAGGCTGCAAGTTCAAAGAAGTCCTTTCTTGCGAGGGGTTCGCCCCCGCTTAAGGATAGGGCCGGTAATCCTATACCAGCTATCTTCGAAAGCATGTCTAACACTTGTTTCGCTTCGTCTGTGGATAACTCTGCGCGTTTTTTCCCTCCAGCATTTTCGTAACAGTGCTTGCATCTCAAATTGCATTGATAGGTGAAGTTCCAAACAATTTCGAAGGGTCCGGCTGGAGTGAAGGGTACTCGCACACCGTATTTTTCTATGCCTTTCATCAGTAAGCCAAAGCCTCTGAGCCAAGCCTCGCCGTATTGGTTGTTTAGAAACTGGTTGCGCATGAAGTTTTTATCTACACGCAGGAAACGGCTTCCGAACTCGTAGAAAGGGGCAGCTATTCTTCTACTTATGTGCCGACATGTTGGGCAAAGGGAGACTGGTTCTCCTAAAAAATCCTTTAAAGAGTTCAGAAGCAAATTGCCATCCTTTGGGCATTCTTTGTCAAAACGACCGATTAGAGACTTGAGCAAAGGGTTAACGGTCACTGAAAACAAAGCGTTCTCGAAGGCGTCGACTTGCATCTTGAACCACTTTCACAAGTTATGCATGTCCGGGTATTAATTATTATATTTTTTCTCTCTAAGTAAGCTGAGTGACGTTTATGCAACGTTTCTGATTGTTGTCAAGCATTAAAAGGACCGATTTATCGAGACACGCGGACGCTGGATGAAGCAAAATCTTACTGATCGAGTTAAGAAGAATAGTTAAATACATGTATATGCAAAACTATATCGAGTCATCCTAAGATGATAAGAAGACTTATCCTAGACGTGTTAAAGCCACATAACCCAAGCGTGGTTGAACTTTCTGAAGCACTAAGCCACCTTGAAGGCGTAGAAGGAGTGAACGTAATTATTTACGAAATAGACCAACAAGTGGAAAACGCAAAAATTGTAATCGCGGGAAGCAGCATAAACTTCGAAAGTATCAAGAAGAAACTCGAAGAAATGGGAGCTACAGTTCATTCCGTTGATGAAGTTGCTGCTGGCAAAAGAATCGTTGAAGAAGTAAGGACACCCCAAGATAGATCTGCCCGAATGTGAAATGGGTTAAGACCTTATGAAGTTTCTTGAGAAGCTAAGAAGGTACATAAGGATAAGCGGAGTTGCCCCGATAAGTAGAAGATACTTTATTATGAATGCCTTTGACGGAGCCACTACTATTTTGGGCATCGTAATAGGTGCGTATGTAGCCGAAATAACCAGCGAATTTTTGGTGATTTGGTCAGGTTTAGGCGCAACTCTAGCCATGGGCTTGTCAGGCTTCGTTGGAGCATATATGACCG
>JAOUPS010000125.1 GCA_029879735.1 Candidatus Bathyarchaeota archaeon
CCAGTCGTACCTGTCGAAGACAACATAGTATTCAAGGGGATTCTCCAAAGAACCGAAAAACAAGGCAAACACGACATAGAAGATATACAGCATATGGTGGCGAATGAAAAGGTAGATTCAGAATGTTTTGGATAGAAGATTCGGAAATATCGTGCTGAGAAAAGGGTTAAACCTCTGCTAAAGTCTCTGGGAATTTTTAGTAATCTTTAAACCGTCTGGAATTTTGGCTTCTGCTTTTTAAAAAATCAAAGTAGAAAAAGACGTATTTTGGGTAAAGGCATATATTTATCCGTGTGACTAGAAACTTTCACAAACCACGTCTCTAAGGCGAAAGCGATGACACTTATCGACGAGATAAACAGGCTGAAAAAAGAGAAGAGCGCAGTAATTTTGGCCCACAATTATCAACGACCAGAGATTCAAGACAGCGCAGATTATGTTGGAGACAGCATAGGGCTAAGCAGAAGAGCCATGGAAGAAAAAGAGGCAAAAATCATAGTTTTTTCAGCCGTAGACTTCATGGCGGAATCAGCGGCAATCCTAAATCCGGACAAGAAAGTGTTGTTGCCAACTTTGGGTGCCCGTTGTCCCATGGCTCAGATGCTTACCGTTGATGAGATTAAGAGATGGAAGGTGCATTACCCGCTTGTCCCCGTGGTTTTGTATGTAAACACTCTGGCCTCAGCCAAAGCCTACTGCGACATATGCTGCACTTCAGCAAACGCTGTAGAAGTCGTAAATTCTCTAGATGCCGAAACTGTGCTTTTCGGACCAGACCACAATTTAGCTGAGTACGTCCACAGGAAAACTGGAAAAACCGTTATTCCAATCCCTGAAAGAGGCTTTTGTCCAACTCATCTACTTTTCCAGCCTGAGGACGTGCAAGTGCTTGAAACGAAGCATCCAGACGCGATTGTTATGGTTCATCCGGAATGCACTGTTGAGATGCAGAACGTGGCTGATTATGTTGGAAGCACGTCGCAGATGTGTAGATATGCGAGGGAAAGGAACGCTGAAACCATTATCGTAGCCACCGAAGAGGGAATTATGCACCGTTTAAGGAAGGAGAATCCTGGAAAACAGTTTGTTTTAGCCTACGAGGATGCTGTTTGCCCAAACATGAAGTTAAACACTCTTGAGAGGCTTTACACGGCCTTAAAAGAAGAGAAACATGTAGTCACTGTTCCAGAACCAGTAGCGAAAAGGGCCCGGAAAGCCCTAGAAAAAATGTTTGAGTTGAAAAATTAAGAGGCTAGGCTGGAACAAACATAGTCTTAAGTGTTTTTACTCCTCTTTTTGCGGATAATTCGTCGTTTAGTTTCCTAATTTCAGCGGCGTCACCCTTTACGGCTATTGCTTCTAAGCAGTCTCGTTCGCTTAGGTGAATGTGCATGGTTGAACAGATTATATGCGCGTAGTGATGCTGTACATGGGTGAGTATGCTCTCAAGCCCTCTAACTTCATGGTCATAAAGCATCATTAAAACTCCAGCGTGAATTCCCTTCTCTTCTTGAAGCCCTCTCCTCTCGGAAACAAACATCCTAACCGCGTCCTGAACGGCCTTGGAACGGTTTTCATAGCCCATCTTGCGGATTATCTCATCAAAATCCTTCAACAGGTCTGGTGGAAACGTTACGCCTACCCTTATGATTCTTGCCATATCGTTCACAGATTAGATTTAGAGAGTTTAGCCATAAAGTTTTTATGCAAAGACAAGTATTACTTTTTTCAAAAAAAGTGTTACCGAGGAATAATGATGCACGTTCCTGATGGTTTTCTAAGTCCAGCAATTTGTGTCTTAATGTATGCAATTTCTATAGCCTTTCTGATCTGGTCTTGGAGGAAAGCAAGATTCACATATTCACGATCTCTTGCCCCTTTATTGGCGGTTTCAAGTGCCTTTGTTTTCGCGGCGCAAATGATAAACTTTCCAATTTTGTATGGAACAAGCGGACATTTGGTAGGCGGCACTTTTCTTTCAGTAATTTTAGGACCCTATGCGGCGATTCTAAGCATGACAGTTGTTTTGATGATGCAAGCGTTGTTTTTTGCAGACGGCGGCATATTCACGTTTGGAGCAAACGTCTTCAACATGGCGGTTATAGGCGGACTGAGCTTTTTCCTAGTGAGATTTCTTACGAAAGATCCAAAAAGAAGCGGTCGGTTGTTCTTAAGCATTTTCATAACGTCATTGGTATCCGTAGTGTTAGGAGCATTAGCCTGCGGGTTGCAGATAGGCTTTTCTCCAGTTTTTTCAGAAGCTGGAGGAGTAGCGGTTACTGTTCCAGCAATGCTGTTTTGGCATGTATTAATCGGGTTAGGCGAAGCGGCAATAACAGCCACGCTCATATCTCAACTACACAGATTGCAGCCCACAGTTCTTAGTGGTTTAGCAATCCTTAGAGGTAAACTAGAGTGAAAAGATACCTTAAGGCACTAATCCTCATACTAGTCTGCCTAGCAGTTTTGACACCATTTGCTTCAAACTGCCCCGACGGATTAGAAAAAGTAGCTGAAACTCTTGGAATAGAAGAGCATACACCTGCATGGACGGGTTTAATGTCTGATTACACTTTGCCAACGATTGACGACCCCTACGTTTCGACACTTCTCGCTGGCACTTTCGGGATCTTTTTGGTTTTGGGAGTTGCGTTTGTGCTCGGGATAGCAGTGACCAAGCCAGACAAGCGATAGTCATGCAAGGTTTAGAGAGGACAATGAAAAAATTTAACTATGTGGAAACGCGAATGTAACTTTGAAACTGCTTTGCATGGAATTTTGAAAAAGTGTTGGCGAGGTAAGCGAAGAGATGAGCGGTGAACACGAACGACTTATATCCGAGGAAGATGAAGAACTGAGGCGTATCAAAGAAAAGAAGTCAAAGGAACTTATGAGGCTGAGGGAGAAAAAGCAGGAAATGAGCGCAAAACCAGTTCACGTGACAGATTCAAACTTCAACGAGACGGTCAATAAACATTCGTTGGCTTTAGTTGATTGTTGGGCATCATGGTGTGCTCCATGCGTGGTCATTGCCCCGATAATTGAAGAGTTGGCTAAGGAACATGCTGGACGTGTTTTAGTTGGAAAGCTTAATGTTGACGAAAACCCTCGAACTGCGGGGCGTTTCCAAATCTTCGGCATCCCAACACTGTTAATAATGAAAAACGGAAAGGAAGTTGACAGAATTGTCGGGCTGGTCCCAAAAAACCACATCGAAGCACGGCTAAAAAAACATTTGGAGTAAGACCCCATGGATGTTCCAGAACGCAGAGTAATAGGCGCACTGTTACTTCTTTTAGGTGTCTCTTTTCTAGCCGTGGGTATATACACAGGTCAGTTGGACGTAATAGTGGATATGCTGAAGACGGCTTTCAGAACAGTTGGAACTTGAAACTTATCTTAAATTAACCTAACATATCTTACAGAGTTAATTATGGTTTGGTAAGTGATCAAAATGAGTCCGACAATTGAAAGTGGAGGTGGAGAAAGGGAGGCAGTTTTAGAGGCAGCTAAACTCATGTTGATTGCTGCGAGAACGGCTCCAAAATCAGGTGGCGTAGATGATGTTCTGACCTTGATTGTTTATGGCGAAGAGAAAGAAGTTATTGCTGAAAAAATGGAAAAGATAGGTGACGTGCGAAAAATTGAAGGATTCAGGCGGGATGCAAGAAATGTTAGGGACTCTGAGGCAGTCGTTTTAATCGGGGTTAGAGGAAACAAGAGCTTCGGATTTGACTGTGGGGCATGCGGCTACGAAAGCTGCAAAGAATTCGACGAAGCTCAGAAAAGATCTGGTGAAGATTTCATTGGACCAGCATGCCTTTTCAAGACTCTAGACCTTGGAATAGCCTTAGGCTCAGCCGTAAAGATCGCAAGCATGTTAAACATTGATAATCGTGTAATGTATCGCGTTGGCACAGCCGCATTAAAACTGAATTTGCTGCCTGAAGCGACAGTTATTATGGGGATTCCGGTTTCAGCCAAAGGCAAGAACATTTACTTTGACCGTTCTAAGTGAGCTGTTTCCGGCTCTAGCTTTTCATTTTCTCATCCATCTTCTCTAACGTCCAGCGGATGCTTGATTTGAGCTCCCTCAAACGGTCGGCATCAAAATTTCTAATCTGTATCTCATGAACCACGTCGCCTTCGCGAACAATGTTGTATGAGAAAATCTTGTCTTGCGTCATCTGTCCAGTTCTCGCTAGTTCGTTGTCTTTTTCCTGCATTTTTACCAAAACTCTTTCAATGAGGAATTGGGTGAAAGGCGGAGTGTTGATGTTAAAGTTCTTGTCTTCGGCGAGCACAACGCGTAACGAATCTTCGCTGACGTAAAGGTTTGCCAGAAGCTCACCTGTAACGGTTTTTAGCGGAATAGTGTTTTCGTATTCTGCTGGAGGTTGAGGAGATGGCTGAGCTATCGCCTCTTCCTCTGGTGGTAAAGCTTCTATCGCAGTGGGTACTTTTGCGATTTCCGCACGCTTAAACCCTTTCTCCAACAATGTGGAGTTTACCACTTCAAGCATCAATCGTAGTTCATTAAGTTCAGATTCCAATTCTTCAACTTTTTTCTCAATTTTCTTCTTGAACGCTACAAGTTTCTTTATTTTTTCCGCTTCTTGAGACATAACCTTCACAGTTCTATTTTAGAAGCTTTTCCCTTATCAAAGCTTTGATGCATAAACCAAGATTTAAGCCAATAGTCAGGCGAGTCTTGTAATTGTATGTTTTTCAGAATCAATTTCTGGGTTTAAGATGGGTTTAAGTTCAACCTTCAGCTCCTTTCTAAGGAATTTTTCAAACTCCTCGAAAACGGGGCTACCTGTGTAGTTTAGTTTGAAGCCTAAGTTTTTTCCTTCTAATACTGGGCTTAGGTTGTAGAGGGCTATTCTCTTGGAAAAGTCTGGATTCTCAAAAA
>JAOUPS010000126.1 GCA_029879735.1 Candidatus Bathyarchaeota archaeon
TGAATCCTTTTTCTGATAGGGCTTTTTCTCCAGCAGATCGTGGAAGGGTGGAGAGGAGAGGGTTAGCAGCAATAGATTGTAGTTGGATGCATGCGGATGAGGTTTTTGAGCTTTCTGTGCGGGGGGTTTCTCGTTGTTTGCCTTATTTGGTTGCTGTGAATCCGGTGAATTATGGTGTGCCTACTAAGTTGAGCACGGTGGAGGCTTTGGCTGCGGCTCTGTATATTTCTGGTTTTGGGGAAGAAGCGGAACGTTTGCTCTCCATCTTTAAGTGGGGACCGCACTTCCTTGTGTTGAATCGTGAGCTTTTAGATGGTTATGCTGGGGCTAAGGACAGCAGTGAAGTTGTGGAGTTGCAGAGAAGCTTCATTCATCAAAAGGGCTCAGGTGCTAATCGATAGCTGAATACCAACTAACAACTTTTATGGAGTGCCTTGGTGTTATTTCATTTCAAGTTGCATTAATAATTTAAGGAGAAATGTTCTAGATGTTTTAACGATTGAAATGTCTAAAAAGAAGCCTAGAAAGAGAAGCAAAATTAAAGGGCACTACATGCAAGTGAGACAACGTTCTACCAAGAAGGGAAAGAAAGGAACGATAATGGGCAGATGGAAGCCTAAGAAAAAGGAGACGACAGTCAAGAAGAGCAAGAAGAGATAGTTTGAGCGTGAGCCTTCTTAGGAACGATATTTCTTCCGAAATTCTACAGGTTTTTTTAGGGTCTGTATTCAACGGCAGGACTAGTGTGCTGGTCGTAACCCGCCTTCTGTTCAAAGACTTTTTTTATCTACATCTGGTTCTTTGATTGTTCGTTTAGAAGAACAATTTCATTTATGGACTTTCAAGGCCTAATTTACCAAGTTCTTCTTTGGATAGATTCCTAATTTCGTAGTCTTTGCATTTGGGACATTTCGTGATGATTCTATACTTATTGCTGTAGATGTCTTTTGAAACGCTATTGATGGTTAGAGGAAAGTGTCCGCAGACATTACAATTTAGGAACTTCTTTCGTTTTTCTTCATCTACTTTTTCCCTTTTTTTTAGAGGGCTTTTGAGAAGCGCTAGATGGGGTATAGGTATACGAACTCCTTTTTTCCCTGCTCTCCCTGCAAATAAAAAGATGGGAGTTCTTTCCCGTAGCCATTGGCGATAGCATTCATAACAATAGTTGCTGTATCTTTTGGCTTCTAAACCTGAAATATATTTTCCACATTTATCACAATTAGGCAAACTGATTCTACAAGAAATTATGCTGTCATCAAGTATTTAGTGTTTGCTTCATCTTGCTTGATATCCATATTCAATGAAAGGAGTTATTTTGATCATATGCTGGTTCTTCGGTTGTTCGTTTTGGGGGTTGTGCTTCTACACGCTAAACTTGGCTGCCTTCAAAACTTCTGCAAAATTCTTAATATTCTCTGCAGTTAAGACTTCTCTGAGTCTAACGGCATTTTTGGGATACAGCTTCGTCTGGGCGAAGTAATGAAGAGCTGTAAGTAGTTCACCAATATTCTTGAAACCCTCTAGAGTGCTCATATAGTCAACTTCGGTCCCTTCAGGCGTAGATACTCTGATTACATACTGAACTGGAAACGGGTCTTCAAATCTCGCTATAATTGCCAGCGTATAGCCGCCCTTGTTGGTTTCCTGCAACAAAATATTTTCATTCATGGGCACGCTCATCCATATCACCATACATTCTTAGTCTGTCATATTATTCTAGCTTGTACTAAAGATTTAAGAAAGAATGTTCTACGTGTGAAGTCAAACAAACTGGGATTTGAGATTCTATCCATCTGAATGTGTATTATTTCCTTATTCGAGGAATGAAGTAAGCTATAACTGCCGTTATGGTCATGGCAATGGCTATCAGCCATATCCATTCCGACCTTAAGAACTTGTTTAGAATGAGCAATGCTACGACGAACCATATTAGAATGGCTGCAACTGTTCTGATGTGCAACTCTACAACCTTCATTTGGGGGAAATTGATGTCTACAAGGGTATTTCGCTAACGAATTCGTCAAAGTGTGTATTCAAGTCTACGAGTTTCCGCCATTCCTGGAAGAGTCTTGCTCCTTTAGCGTCTTTCTCAATGAAGGCTAAGAACCTATCCCATGTGCCGTAGTCTTTCATCTCCGTGTGCATTTGATAATATCTCGGATTCGCACCGTTGTGGTGCCGATAGAGTTTCCCAGACCCAATTCCTTCTACCTTGCCTTCATAGTAATCCGAAAACTCTTTTGACTTTTTAACAAATTCCTCGTCGCTTACACCGTTCTTCAGGTTGAAGTATATAATGTATAGCAATTTGTCACCTCCTTTCTTTATTTTGATTTCATTATGTATTTAAAGTTGCATTAAAAATTTAAGACACACACTTCTGGGTAAGACCTGGTGCCTGTTCCCACAGAAATCGGAGACTATGACAATGACGGTATCCCAGATTTGATGGTGACGTTTAACAGAACAATGGTTTCAGAGTTCATAATTTCTAGCGGCATCACGTATGGCAATGTAGCCCTAACGATAACGGGAGAAGTTGATAAAACACCGTTTCAAGGCAGTGGCACAATTAGAGTAGTATTCCCGCCCGCAGGGTGCGGCCACCGAGGCGGTAGAAGATAAAAGACGAGGGGAATGTGAGTCTTTCAGCCATTTTCTCAAATGCTACTACTTGCTAAATTGGAATGAATTTTTAAGTGCTATACTCTAATACAAAAAAGAAATGAAGAAATTATCCGTGATAATTCCTACCCTTAACGAAGAGAAATACCTCGCTTCTACTCTACGGAGTTTGGCTGAACAGAGCCACAAGGATTTCGAGTTGATTGTGAAAGATGGATTGAGTACAGATAATACCGAAAGCATAGCCAGAGAATATGCCGATTTGGTGGTCTCAAAGAAGGATTCGTCGATTGGAGACGCAAGGAACCAAGGTGCACGGTATGCGAAAGGTGATGTTTTGGTTTTTGTGGATGCGGATACTTATCTGGATAAGAACGCCCTTGAATTGATAGCTGAGGACTTCGATCTATATGATATAGTGCTCTTACTGCCAAAATTTGGACCTAGGGAAGAGGATATGAGATTTTTGCCGCGTACAAAGAAACAATTGAGCAGATTTCTTGTAGGGTTTGAGAATTATTGGCGAAAGTATGTCGATAAGTTTTGTGGTGGCGTGTGTATGCCGGTTGACTCTTCTACGTTCAAGAGGATAGGTGGGTTTGACAGGAGATTGAGATGCAGCGAAGACATAGAGCTTTCATACAGGTTAAGAAAAGTTGGAGAAGTATTGAATGATTACAGGGTAAAAGCGTATTTTTCGATTAGAAGATTCGTTTTGAGCGGATATGTTGAAACACTGCGCAATTATGGATTGAACACACTTAGGATGCACCTTAATCTATTGCAACCTGAATATGAAAGCTTTAGATGATTTATCCAAAGAGAGCCATTATCCAAGTCTGATGTCTCTTCCAAAATTCAATAGTTCTTTCAGAGTCGGTATTCAGCTGTATAGGGCTGGTGTGCTGGACGTAACCCGACTTTAGTGCAAAGTAATTTTCACTGGAGGCTTCTTTGTGTGTTTTCTTATTTTTGCTCATTATAAATTATCTCCGTTACTGTTTCTTATGTTGCGTTTGTACATTTAGGGTTTTTCTTGGCTGACTTGAGATTTGTGGAATAAATGCGCGCTATCTATGTTGGAAAACACTATTAGTGACTTTTTTACTAGTTCTGGCTGTTTCAGGTGAACTAATAATGGATCCATGGAAGTATTATGACATCACCCATAAACGACACCACTTGTGTAATCCATTGAACACCGAGAAGTTTGAGCGGCTGTGCCAACTCCTCCGATTGAAGCGAGGAGAACGTGTCCTAGACATAGCCTGTGGAAAAGGAGAGTTTCTCATCAGGCTGGCGGAGCTCTATGGTATTACAGGTATAGGCGTAGATATTTCTCCCTACTGCATTCGAGATTGCATGGAAAAGCATCGGAGGCGAGTACCAGACTCGGATATTGAATTTGTGGAGATGGATGGGGCGGATTATAGGCCTGAAGTTCCTTCTTCCTTTGATGCGGCCCTTTGTATCGGGGCGAGTTGGGTGTATGGTGGTCATCGGGGGACGATTCAAACATTGAAAGGAATGGTGAAGAATGGGGGGCTGATTGTAGTGGGAGAACCTTTCTGGTTGATGGAACCGAGTAAAGAGTACTTGGAGGTAGAAGAAATCAACAGAGATGATTTTGGTACTCATCGGAACAATGTAAGAGTGGGGGAGAACGAAGGATTAAGCTGCCTTTACACGCTCGTGAGTGATTACGACGATTGGGACCACTATGAGACGCTTCAATGGTGGGCTGTTGATGAGTATGTCAGAGCCCATCCCGACGACCCTGATATCCGCGAGCTAGTGCAACGGAAGACGCGTGAGAAGCATATCTATCTTCAGGGAGGCAGGGAAACTATGGGATGGGCGATATATGTTTTCAGAAAGGAATAGCATACAATACCCCCTGCACTGTACCAAAAGTTGCTATGAATGCTAATACGTTTTCTGGATTGTCTAGGTCACATAGCTTGTTTAGGCGTTTTAGGCATTTGGCTATGTTTTTGATTGTGTCTTTTGCTTTTCCCTGTTTTTTGAGTTCCCATAAAACGTTAAATATTCTGTCTTTTGACGGCATTCGGTTGTAGGGGCTGGTGTGCTGGTCGTAACCCGCCTTCTGTTTTAAAGACGGCATTTATCTGGACGGATTATCCTTGCCTCTTGTTAGTTCTTCAAACATTGAAATAGTGCTTTCTATTCGTGCTCGTCTCTTTAGGGTGTTCATGT
>JAOUPS010000055.1 GCA_029879735.1 Candidatus Bathyarchaeota archaeon
GGGATAGCCACGGGAACTTTTTCCTAGGAATTCCCCATAGCTCTTTGTTGCACATGCTAATAATTGTGTTAAAAATTTTATATTGCGCAGTCTATTAGACTCTGCATAATGCTGTAAGAATTCAAAAAAAGTTAGAAAACAGACAATGTAATTCTGTGGTGAGTGTATGGTGAAGGGGGATTTTAAACTTAAACTGCTTTTTTTGTGTGCTTCTCATACTTTGCTTCATGTGTATACGAAACTTCCCGTTGTTCTTTTACCGATTTTAATTGATGAATATGGATTGTCTGTTCTCATTGCAGGTATTATTGTGGCTGTTCCTCGAGTTTTTTCGCTGGTTTTTTCGGTTCCCTGTGGCTTACTTGCTGATCGCTTGGGTCATACCAAGCTTATCTCCTTTAGCTTGTTTTTGCAAGTGTTTGCGGCTTCTTTGATCATACTGTTTCCTGCTGTTGAGACCGTTGTCCCAGGTTTTTCCTTGTCTGCTCCGGCATCGACCTTTTATCATCCACCAGCTTTGAGTGCAACCAGCAATGTTTTACCCACGGATTTCCTGAGTAGGGGGTTAGGTTTTCACGGCGCAAGCGGTACTTTTGGGATTTCTCTTGGACCTATCACGTTAGGGCTTGTTTTGAGTTGGTTTGAATGGAGATATGTTTACCTTATTTGGATTATACCGATATTTGTTGTTGCGGTTATAGCCTTTTTTGTGAATATAAGTGAGCCTTCTCGTGAGGAGCACGATGAGAGTAAAGGGAAGAGTTTGACCACACCGTTAAAGGATGTTCTGTCTGTCACTTTCTTGTCTTTCCTTCTGTTGATGCTTTTTAGAAGTGCTGCAGGGGGGACTATTTCAACTTATTTGACAACTTACCTCACTGAAGGTAAAGGGCTAGATGTTGGTTTGGCAAGTACCGTTTTCGGTTTAGGCCCTCTGATTGGTTTGACAAGCGTTATTATGGGGGGTTATGTGGGGGATAGGTTAGGATGGAAAAGGTCGCTTACATCAATTTTTTCAGCTGTGACTGTCGCCTTGTTCTGTGTGTTTGTTTCGGCTTCAACATTCCAGACTGTGCTGTTTTATCTTGTTTATGGTTTCTTCAGTAGTATGACCATGCCGATCACCAGCTCGTTGGTGGCGAAAATTGTGCCGACGAAGTCGAGGGGGACTGCCTACAGCTTGCAGTTTGTTCCTATGACTATTGTAGGGATAGTGATGCCGATAATATTGGGTATATTAATCGATTTGTTTGAGATTTGGATAATTTTTCCCATAGCAATAGTTTTCTATATTGTTGTTCTTATCATTACTCAAGTTTTGAAGATGTAATTGAGGAGGGGATACTCTAGCGTGCTCTCTAGCTAGGCTTCATTGTTTCCGTATAGTGAACTGACCGAAAGCAATAACTTTGCATGTGCACAGAATTGAAGTGATGGGTTCATGAGTTTAGTTTCAGCTGAATATGCCGTTGTTCGACCTGTGCCTGATTCATATGATCGTTGCGTGAGGACGGGAGTTGAGAAGATAGATGTTGCCTTGGCTAAGAGACAGCATGCGGAATATTGCAAGGCTTTGCAGAGGCTTGGATTGGAGCTTATCTGGATAGAGGGCGACCAAACTCTTCCCGATAGCTGCTTTGTGGAGGACACTGCTGTGATGTTCGGGGAAAAGGCAGTGATCTGCAACATGAGTACAAGGTCAAGGGCTCGCGAAGTGGTTAAAGTCGCGAAGGTTGTGGAAAAACTAAAACAGACATGTTACATTAAGCCGCCAGCCACCATTGACGGCGGAGATGTTCTGAAAATTGAAAGTAGAGTTTTCGTAGGGCTATCCACTCGAACTAATCTACACGCCATGCATCAGCTTAGAAAGATTCTGGAAAACAGCAACTTAGAGATAGCTCCAGTGAAGGTTCACAACGTGCTTCATCTAAAGTCTGCATGCACTTATTTGGGCAATAACTATGTTATACTTTCAAAGGGATGCTTCGACACGCGGATTCTGCGAGACTACAAGAAAATTGTGGTTCCAAGAGGAGAAGAATATGCTGCGGATTGCCTTTCCATAAACGGAACAGTCTTGATGGCGAAGGGCTATCCTAAGACGAAGAAACTCATCGAGGAAGAAGGCTCTTTCGTTGAAGAATTGGAAATATCGGAATTTCGCAAAGGAGAAGGTGCTCTGACATGCCTGTCAATAATATGGTAATCATTTTGGTTAGACTCACGCAAACCTAGGAAGCACCAACGCGATCCAGCTGATTTGATTACCGACATAATGCAGGGATTTATTACATTATTGTTGCAGCGTTATCTTCGCCTTCGAAAGACCCTTTCCCATTGTATTCTTTAAAGGGAAATTTGTTGGAGTTCATGCGGGAAGCTTCTCGTGGAATTGTGCAAGAACTCTGTAAATATGACAAACCAAAAAAGGGTTATTCTTCCATATATACACATCTTTCAAAAACACCATTCTAAGGAAAATGCATCCTTCTTTCACGTTTTACGGTTTAAATTGGGGTTTTCGTTTGGGTAATTTTCACTTTGATCTTACCCACACACATTCTTCGAAAAGACTTTATCATTTAATCGCTTCGCATCAAAAAATGGGTTAAACGGATTCGCGCCCTTCTAGTTTGATATTCTCCATATACACACTACTTTCAAAAACACGATTCTAAGGTATTTTCAACCTTCTCTTACGTTTTAAGGTTCAAATCAAGGTTTTCGTTGTGGTGCAATTATAGTTGATTTGCCCCACACATTCTTCGAAAAGACAAACTCTTGATAATTGTCTTGATTGTAAAGGCTGAAATAGGAATTATTATTTTTTTGTTATAAAAAATATTTTTTTGATTTACACCTACACTACTTACACTATTACTACACTTATGCTTGGTTAACCATTGCTCGGTTTTTTCAAATAGGTCTTTCATCTTAAATCAAGCTCCATTTGCCGAAATAACCCTTTTAATATGTCCTGTAGAAAGCGTCTTGGGAGATTAAAGAATAATAATACTATACTACTACTTTCTATATGCTCAGGACATATTCTGTAGGACATATTAGAATGCTCATTTTCCGATTTAAAGCCCAAAATGAAAAAGCGAAATTAGCTATCACACACACTTTAGGCATTTTTGTCACTCATTGAAAGCTAGCGCGTGCAAATAACCCGCCCCCACCCACGACCAAGCCTCTTATTCGCTGTAGCTACTCAGCTTTTCAACCGCAGACTCACTTAGCACCCTACAGACGCTTAACCTCTCTACTGTTCTCTTCAGCATCAATACCCAGACAAATGAAATCACCTATCAGACCAAAAGCGTGCACGCGCAAAACGTTTAAACCCTCAAAGGGAGAAAAGACTAATTGGTTAAGCCAGAGTTGAATACTTTGGAGGCGTGTTCACCGCCTAGCCCCGAGTGAGGGGCAGAAAGAGAACAAAAAGAAAGGAGAAAAGAATGAAAATGTCTAAGTTTAAAGGATTAATCGCCGTAACTCTATGTTTAATCGTCATAACAGTATTAGGGATTGTTTATGAGAAATCCATGCCAATAGGAAGGTTTGACAGTGAAGGGACGAAAATGTTTAGGCTTTGCGAAACCGAGCTTTCTGAACCCTACTTTGAATTGAAAGCCCCTCTAGATAATTGGACTGCACAAGCCGTACAAAACTTAACTCAATGCGTATGGGTTAAAGAACAATATTGGAATCAATGCCAAATAACGAACTTTTTGTTCTCTACAGAGGCAGTCTTTAAGTACGGTGAAAAATTCTACACTCATGATATGCATACATCTAGGCGTGTGGAAATTCATGTTGACCCCTTGAACGAAGTGAACTGTGGTGTCGCCATTAGCCTATGCAAAAGCGCGTCCGCGCACTCTATTATCAACCCGTTCACGCGTGCGTGCTACGAGTTACATGACCCTCTAGACCCTTGGACAGAGGCGGCAATAGAAGACCCAATCAACATGGTATATGTTGACGACATCTATCTTGACCAATGTGCCTTACTTAAACCGAACGTAACGACTATATTGGAACAGCGACCAGCTTACAAGTATGATGGTGAATACTACACACGAGACCTATTTGCATTTTACGATGGCTTTAGACCTATATCATCATATATCGGGCTACTTACCATAATAAGTTGGGTTGTCTTAGGCTGTTTCTGGTTAGGCTCAGCTCTAAACGAGGCGTACCCATATTTGAAAAGAAGGTTCAAGAAAAAGCCAACTGAATCCGTTGGAGGCGTGTTCACCGCCTAGCCCTAATTGAAGGGCAGAAAGAGAACAAAGCGCGCGCTATACTTTCCTTGATAGTAACCATTTATCATTTCACAGCGCTGAAATGTTTTCCTGATTTAGGGATATCCAGATCCCGCAAGAAACTGATCTACTGAATCCACCTGTTCAGAATTTAATTTGCTAAACCAAACGTCTTTTTTCAAACGCACAACATCGACTGGAACGAAACCTATAACGTAGTATCTATATTCTAGCAAAACTTCACCTGAAAGAGTAACCTGACGCAACCGACGGTTTGAATTATGCATAGTAATAATCAAGTCGTGGAGCAACTGACGAAAACGACACGCGCGCACCTGAATTTAAAGCTAGAATCTTTTCCCATTTTGCCCTACTGGATTCCTAAGTTAAACGCAAACAAGCTGAATGCGCACAAGAAAACCGAATGAATCATTTAGGCAAGAAATTAAGGGGTTAATCCGTCTTTTCAGTTTTTTGATCCGAAGAGACAAAATGATAAGATGACTTTTGAGTAAGATCAAAAAGAGAAAAAAGACGGGTTAGTGATTGTTATTATTGTTTTCAGCAATCAATCTTTGATATTCTTTTTGTTGGTCTAACTCTTGTTGTTTTCCTATCATTTCTAGCAGATCAATAACTGACAGCTTCGGTTTTCCCTTCATTCTCATTTTTCCAAGTTCTGACATTTCAACGATTTTTCTGGCTTTTTCAACAAAATCTGCGCCACCTATCGCAACAATGCCTGAAATGATTCTTTGAAGTCTTTTTATTTCCGCTTCCAGTTCGCTTTCTGATCTTGTTGCTTTTTCCATAGGTGTCTCCGTTAGTCTCATGCGTGTGTGAAGTCTAATAAAAGCTTCTTTATGTTCGACTTCGCTCAGGTAAGCTAACATGCTTTCTTCAACGTTTTGCCAACAAGGATTTTTGCCGTGTTAACATCGATGTGTAAGTTTGCGCATTCAGTTAAGAATCGTTTTCGAAACGCATGAAACCTTAGTCTTTTGTGTTTTGGAATGTGGATTTTTGCTTTTTTCGCAAGCTTTCTTAAGGTTCGGTTTACTGTTTCTGAATCAATCCATTTTTCTCGATTGCTTGGAAATAGGTAAGGGTTCTTTGAACTCAATGTTGGCAAATATTGTTTGAGCAGTTCGACGGTTTCATTGCTTAGGAAGCTTTTTGCGATTACGTCCTCTTTTTCTGTGATCAGTTCGAAGCGTATGGGTGTATCTTGGTCTAAACTTGGCAACATGTCTTTTCTGATTTTCACAAAGTCGCCAACACGCCAACCAAGGTCTTTTCCCATTGAGACAAACAACTTATCTCGAAGAGTATCAGCAACCGTGAACATTTTTCTTAGCTGTGCGATTGTTGGGATATAATCCTTTGTTGTTGGGACTGTTCTTGAAATTTCTTTGCTTACGTAAGTCATTGGCATTTCAAAATAACGGAAAAGTTGTCGAAGTCCTAAGCATAAGGTTCTTGCGCTGTTGATTGCATATCCTTGATCTAAAAGCCATTTATGAAATTTTTCGATTTCACGTCCAAAACGTCTTTTTTGGTGCAGATCCCCGCTTATCCAATCTTGCCTTCGCATCTCTAAGATTTCGTTAGGTGTTTTTCCGAAGTATTCACTAAACTTGGTGATTCCAGCTTTGTATTCTTTATATGTTGCCTTGCTTCTGCTCTCTTTAATGAATGATAAGAAATCTTCGACCTTCAGTTTAGTTGTCATATTCGTTATCACCTCTTTTAACGCTTAGACGCAAAAAAGGCTTACGGTATATCGAAACCGTGTCATATCGCATTATTGCGACTTTACGGGAGATATCTCCACTTTGGTGGGAGTTCAAATCTCACTACGTCTGTTATTAGCAGTTCTGAATTGCTTTCGCACATGTTGTGAAGAAAGCTAAAAATTTGGCTTAGTAGTTGTTGTTAAGAAGCCTAGGAGAAAAATAACAACTTCTGAGAGTTCAAGAACTGAATGAGAAATTGAGCGCGCCAGCTGATCTGTATCCGGAAACTTTCTCTTTCAAGACATAAAAAGAGTTAAGCTTCTTTTCAATTTCAGCTTGCATTTCCTGCCATAGCGCTCTCTAAATAGTTAGGCGGGCACGAGCGCCTGGAACAAGTTGACACGGCTGCTTTTTGTTTAATTGAGAAGATAATTCACGTATAAAAATAGGAGCAAGGTTATAGTTTTTTGGTTGCTGCTTTCTCAAGTCCGACTACGCCGGGTAGTTTCTTGCCCATCAGAAACTCTATCAGTGCCCCACCAGCGGTGCTGATGTAAGAGATTTTACTGGACAGCCCAAGCTCTTGTAGGGCTGCCACCGTGTGACCACCACCCGCAAGAGAAAACCCTTCCGAATCCGCAACTTCCCCGAAGATTCCTTTTGTTCCAAAGATGAATTCGCTGTTTTCATAAACTCCCATGGGTCCGCTGACCACGATCGACTTCGCACTCCTTATAATCCTGGAATAGGATTCAACGGTTATTGCTCCGATGTCAAATATCGGGTAATCCGTTGGCAGCTCGTCAACGGAAATCTCTTTCCGCCTATCAGCCACTTCCACAGCTACGTCCAAGGGAACCTTAACTTTGTCTGGATACCTTTGTAAAAGCTCTCGTATGCCCGGCACAAAACCTAAGAGATCTTTCCGCTCCAAGAAATCCATGTTCGACTTACCAAGATCGAAACCCCTAGCCACCAGAAAAACTTGACCGGCAACTCCGCCCGTGAGCACATAATCCGCTATACCATTGTCCAACACGTACTTCGAAATCTCAAGCGCGTCGTCTCCTTTGGCTCCGCCAAGAACAAACACGCACGGCTTCTCCGGACTCTCCAAAACCCTGCCTAAAGACTTTAGCTCTCTCTCCATAATCCGCCCAGCAACACTCGGCAAAACAGCCGTGAAACCAACAATCGAAACGTGAGCCCTGTGCGCAGCTGCAAAAGCATCGTTGACGAACAGGTCAGCCAGAGGCGCGAGCTTCTCCACCATCTCCGTCTTCGCGTGCTCCTCCGGCGTCCCCTTCTTCCGCTCATCCGCAAACATCCTAACATTCTCCAACACAAGCACCTCACCGTTCTCCAGCGTCCTAATAGCATCTTGAACCTTCTCATCGAAAATGCTATTAGTGTACTTGATGCGTTTGCCAAGAACCTTGCTCAAAATCCCAGCGTGCTGCTCCAAGGGAATGAAATCCGGTTCGCCGGGTCTACCCTGATGTGCCAAAACCACAACCTTCGCGCCCTTCTCAACGAGCTCTTTAATAGTAATTTCACCGTGCGTCCTAATCCTTGTCTCGTCAAGTATCTTCTTCGTTTCCACGTCTATCGGAGAGTTGAAGTCCACTCTGACCAGTACAGTCTTCCCTTGTAACTCTACGTCATCCAGCGTCAACGGCTTAGGCATAATAACACCATCTTAAAAATTAAGGGGGGTAGTGAGATTTATTTGGCTTTTCAGCTGTATCATGTCGCCATTCTGCAGATCTTCTCTATCATCCGCACCATCTTGACAGAGTAGCCCCACTCGTTGTCGTACCACGCCAGCACCTTAACCAAGTTTCCAATAACCATGGTGGAGAGACCATCCACGATGGCAGAGTAAGGATTGTGGATCAAATCCGATGACACCAACGGCTCTTCGCTGTAATCCAAGATTCCCTTCAGCTCCTTTCCTGCTGCGTCCTTAAAGGCTCCGTTGACCTCCTCCTTGGTGACTTCCCTTTCCAATGTGGCCACAAAGTCAACTATGGACACGTCAGGAGTGGGAACACGCAAGGCCAGCCCATTCATTCTTCCCTCAAGCTCCGGCAGCGTAAGGGTCGCTGCAACTGCTGCGCCAGTGGTTGTCGGTATCATGTTGAAAGCTCCTGATCTGGCTCGACGCATGTCTTCATGCTGCATGTCCAGGAGCCTCTGGTCGTTGGTGACGGCGTGGACAGTAGTCATGAGTCCTGCCTTGATGCCGAATTTGTCGTTGAGCACCTTAGCCACAGGTGACACGCAGTTCGTTGTGCATGAAGCCAAAGAAACTATGTGATGTTTTTCCGGGTCATACTTGTCGTCGTTTACGCCATAAACCACTGTTAGATCCGCGCTTTTGGCTGGACTCATCGGTGCGGAAACCAACACTTTTTTGGCTCCGGCTTGTAGATGTTTTGAGGCAGCTTCCCTTTTTCTGAACCTTCCTGTGGACTCTACAGCCAAATATACGCCCATCTCCCTCCAGGGCAGCTTCGCTGGGTCTGGCTGTGCCAAAACCTTCAACTCTTGCTTGATAACGCCATTTTTCTTGATAACAATGACGTCTCCCTTAGCTTCTGCATCAAAGGGTAATGGTCCATGCACCGTGTCATGTTTTAGGAGGTGTGCCAAGGTCTTGGCGTCTGTTAGGTCGTTGACCACTGCAAAGTCGATTTCTGTTCCGGTTTCTAAGGCTGCTCTGTATAGAAGTCTCCCTATTCTTCCAAATCCGTTAATAGCCACTTTCGTTTCCATTTCTAATCACCATATTTGCTCATTTTATTCTGACATTCCACTAATTAATGTTACCCGTGATTTAAGACTAACGCAATTTTCGTAATGCTATTTCGGCAGCGAGCACCATGGGCTCCCATGTTTCGTTTAGGGGGGGCGCATAAGCAGTATCCGCCTTGGCTAACTCCCGCACAGTCATCTGCTTCTGCATCGCAAACGACAAAGCGTTTATGCGTTGAGTCACCTCTTCGCCTCCGATTATCTGAGCCCCAACTATTCTTTGGCTTTCCTTCTCTACAACAAGCTTGATTTTGATCGGTAAGCCACCAGGGTAATATCCTGCCCTAGTTGTTGAAGTGATCGTTCCAACAACCGTCTCAAGCCCAGCTCTTCTTGCAAAGAATTCTGTCAATCCCGTGACGCCTATTTCGGTGTCAAAGAGCTTTGTGACAGATGAGCCTAACACTCCGTGGAAAACCGCGTATCCAGCAGCAGCATTTATTCCCGCTACCTTCGCCTGTCTAACCGCCGTTGTTCCTAACTGACACAGGGTTGGGCGTTTCGTAATCAGGTTGATGGATTCTGCGCAGTCTCCGACAGCATAAACATCTTTAACATTAGTTTCCATCCTTAGGCTTGTCCTTATCCCTCTGGTTTCACCGATTGTGATGCCGGCTTTTTTGGCGAGCTCGGTGTTTGCTCTTATTCCAAACGCGGCAATAATCAAATCCGCGTTTATCTGCTCTCCGCCAGCGATTATCCCTGTGACCTTGTCTGTGCCGAGGAACTCCTCGACCCCCTTACTGACCATTACTTTTATGCCCTTCTGTTCAAGTGTCTCCTGCACGCTTTTAGCCATGTCTGCGTCAAGCATGGTTGGAAGGATTTGAGGCAACAACTCAACAACGGTGGTTTCTAAGCCTCTTTCTTTAAGCGCTACTGCAGTTTCGAGTCCTATGAGACCTGCTCCCATAACGACCGCTGTCTCTGCACCATCCTTTATTGCTTGATCAATCCTTTTTCCATCTTCTATCGTTCGTAAAACGTATACTCCTCTTTTTTCTCTGCCCTTGATTGGGGGTACAAAGGGGCATGCGCCTGTGGCGACTATTAGGCTGTCGTATTGGAGCGTCTCCTGTTTTCCTGTTTTGTCTTGTATCTCAACGGTTTTGTTTTTTATGTCTATGTCTTTTACTGTTGTTTCTAGCACGAGGTTCAGCTTCATCATGCGGAAAAATGACGGCGGAAAAACCACGAGTTTGTCGAAGCTTGGTATGTGTCTGCCCAGAACGAATGGGATTGCGCACGGTGAATAGCCCGCTTGTTTCTGCTTGGTTATGAGGGTTATCTTAGCTGTGCGGTCTGTTCTTCTAGCGGCTGACGCTGCATCTACCCCTGCGGCATGTGCACCGATGATTACTATACGTCTCGGCATCTGTTTATCCTTCTTTTATCAAAGTTTTGTGCCACTCAACCGCCTTATTAAAGGCCATTATGTTGGCTAGTTCTGCCTGCAGGTTTGATGGTTTTATTATTAGCAGCCAGCCCTTTGCGTACGGGTCTTCGTTTAGGATTTCCGGGCTAGACTGAACCTCTTCGTTCGCTTCCTCAACTGTTCCGCTCACTGGCGCAACCAAGTCTGAAACAGCCTTCACAGACTCCACTGTCCCATACGGTTCCTTTTGTGTCACTGTTGTTCCTGGGCCTGGCAGTTCAGCATAAACTACTTCGCGAAGTTGTTTTTGAGCGTAGTCTGTCATACCTACGCGAACCTTGTCGCCTTCAACTTTGACCCATTCCCAATCCTTCGTGTAGTATAGGCCTTCGGGCACTTCGTATCCGTCTACTTTCACCATGTTTTGTTCACCTCTCAAATAGTTGTTATTCTTTAACATTTTAGCTTTAAAAATTAACCGTTAGATTTCTGATTATACATTGTTGATCTTTGTTATCGTTGCCGTTTTCCGTTTATGTAGTCCTCTACCCACTGTTTCGCTTCAGGATCTGGTACTTGAATTGGTGGGTGTTTAAACGCGTACGATGATATGCTTATCAATGGACCAGCTATTTTGCGGTTCAAGGCAATCTTTACCGCTCTTATGACGTCAATCACTACCCCTGCACTGTTAGGCGAGTCCTCGACCTCAAGTTTAGCCTTTATCGTTACCGGCTGGTTACCGAACTTTCTGCCTTTGAGCATTAAATAACAGATTTTCTTGTCACCGAGAAATGGCACGTAGTCTGACGGCCCAATCCTCGTCGGCACATCATACGGAACAAGGCTTGTGACAGCCTCGGTTTTGCTAATCCGCTTTGTTTTCAGCCTTTCCTCAACGGTCATGTTTAAGAAATCAGTGTTTCCACCCAAGTTTAGCTGATATGTCTCGTCAATCACTACTCCCCTGTCTATGCAAAGCCTAACCAAGTTTCGATGCAGAATTGTCGCGCCCAATTGGCTTTTTATGTCATCGCCAGCCGCTGGTAATCCCTTCTCCTCAAATTTTCTGCTCCACTCTGCGTCTGAAGCTATGAATTCTGGTATGCAATTCACGAGGGCAGATCCAGCATCTAAAGCCGCTTGGGCGTAAAAGTGGGTGGCGTTTCGGCTTCCAACGGGCAAGTAATTAAGGAGCATGTCGGCTTCTGTTTCTTTCAGAATTTCCACAACGTCTGTCTGCCCAAATTCGTTGCTATCGTAAAGGTTGAAGGGACTCTTCATGTGCTCAGCCACCCCGTCGAGAATTGGGGCTGGCGAAACCTTCACGCCTAAGGGTGGCACATCTGCAAATATTGCGCAACAGTTCGGCTCAGCAAATATAGCTTCAGCTAAATCCTTCCCAATCTTGTTCTTGTTCACGTCGAAGGCCGCAACAACTTTTATGTCTCTTATGTGATATCCGCCAAAATTCACGTGCATGAGCCCGGGAACCGTAACGTCTTCCCTCGCATTCTTATAGTATTCGATTCCTTGGATAAGGGCGGACGCGCAGTTACCCACGCCCGCTATGGCGACACGAATCTCTGGCAAATTGTCACTTCCCTCTTTTGCATTATGTGGTCAACGTTTTAAGAGTTGTCTCTCTACAACTTTTTCTGGAAGCATAGGCAAGGTTAAAAGGGGACATTGGAATAAAACACTAGAAGATAGGTGAAAGCGCTATGAATGAAAATGAAGTTGACGTGAGATATGAGCCATTCAAGGAAATTGTGGTGATGCAACGGAATTTGTTCTCGTCACCAGATTACATGGCAAGGTTTGCATCGATAATTGCCGGTGGCAAAACAGCGGGTTTATACTGGACTGAAGGAGTAGTATTCCTATACTTCCCTCTTCCAGCGTCAACGGAAACAGCAGCCAAGGCTCTAGTTGAGAGCAGACGGGTCTACTGGACTTTTGTTGGTTACGCGCTCATGCCGAAATATCAACCGATAATCGAAACAAAAGAAAAGATAATGGTTCCAGTAATCGACATGTCCTCCAATCCCATGTTTAGAAAGGTTGCAAACTGGTTAAAAGAGCAAAAATAAACTCCAGCGTCAAACGATTTTGAGAATGTCCTGAAAGGAGCCCGCCAAGTCCAATTGAAAACATTATGTATCAAAGGAATGGTTTTCTCCGGAAAAGGTGAAGGAGCAAAATTCATCGAGCTTCCATGGGTGAGAAAACAGATAACAGAAAAACTCGGCTTCACTCCTCATCCTGGAACACTAAACATTAAGCTAACCAGAGAAAGCCTCAAACTTAGAACTTTACTGGGAAAGACAGGGGCAATAGAAATTTCGCCAGCTGCGGGTTTCCATCGTGGAAGATGCTTCAAAGCCTATTTAATTAATAACCTGAAATGCGCGGTTGTCATCCCAGAAACCCCAAATTATCCAAGAGACATCATAGAACTTATTGCTCCAATAAACTTGAGAGAGAAACTTCAACTAAGAGACGGAGACTATGTTCAGGTTAAGATCTTGCTTGGATAGACCGTTGTTTTCCGCTTTTCTGTTTTAGGAACCTTTCCATATACTCTTCTAAGCATCTTTTCTTTTTAAGGTAGAGACCATATTTCACAAGGGCGTTCATTGCTCTTGCAGCGTCTTCCGGTGAAAAATAGGCTGGGATGCCCAACTTATCAAACCTGTAACGCGTGTGCAGAGCCATTTCCGTTTCCCCAATGTCACACGCGACTATAGGCTTGTCATGTTTACCGGCGACTTTTGAAACCCTGTCAACAAAGTCCTCCTGCAAGGCTGGTGTGTGATGTAGACCTAGCAGTATTATGCCATGGATTTCAGGGTCCTCAAAGAGTATTTCCGCTGCGAGTTCAAACATTTCGGAGGTTACTGAACCAGTTAAGTCCACAGGGTTAAGGTTCGTGGCAAACTTCGGAAGTCTTCCTTCTTTCTTTAGTTTCTCAAATTTCCGAATAGTCTCTTCTGAGAAACGTTTAACTTTTAATCCTTTCAGTTCACATTCATCGACAGCCATTATGCCAGGGCCACCAGCGTCTGTGATTATCCCTACGTTGTTTCCAGTGGCTGGGGGCTGCATGGTTAATGCTTTTCCAACGTCGAAGAACTCTTCCATGTCCTTCGCCCTAAAAATTCCCGTCTGTGCAAAAACCGCGTCATATATATGGTCTGAACCAGCCATGGCGCCGGTATGTGAGGCTGCTGCTCTCGCTCCGGCTTTCGTTCTTCCAGATTTAAGGGCAACAATGGGCTTTTTCTTTGTGACCTTCTTAGCTACTTTAAGAAACTCTCTTCCAGATTTTATGTCTTCGACATATAGCATTATGACTCTGGTTTCCTCGTCATGCAACAGGTACTGCAGCATTTCCGCCTCGTCTACGTCACATTTGTTCCCGAAACTCACAAATTTGCTTACCCCGATTTGCTGGCCCGTCAAGTAATCAAGGGCTGCAACGCCGAAAGCTCCGCTCTGGGTGACTATCGCTATGTTTCCGGGCATTGGACGCGGAGTCGCAATAACTTCGTCTCCTGTTGTTAGAACTCTTGTTTCGGGTAAAAACAGCATGTCCACGCCTGTTCTTGAGTCATAGACTCCGAGGCAGTTCGGCCCTAAGACTCTGATTCCAGCTTTTTTTGCTATAGCCTTAATTTGGTTTTCAAGTTCGTGGTTTCCGATTTCGCTGAAACCAGAACTGATTACTACCGCGGTTTTCACCTTTTTTGACGCCGCGTCCCTCATCACATTTGCGACATGTTTTGCTGGAACCACAATTACAACGAGTTCAAGTTCCTCCGGAATCTTAGTTATAGAAGGATAACTTTCAAACCCCAAAATCGAATCTTCATGCGGATTGACCGGATAAATCTCACCTTCGAAAACTCCTCTCCTCTTATTCTCCGCAAAATTCTTGAAGATAACGTTTCCCGCCTTGTTTATTTTTTTAGTTGCTCCGACAACAGCAACCGAGCTGGGATTAAAAAACGCGTGCATCTGCTTTACAGATTGTTCCAATGATATTTCACCTTCTGCTCTCCCTAACAATCACTATGGGTTTATGCTTTACTGTCTCCAGCATCTCCCAACTCACACCTGTTAACTCCACTTGGAACTTCTCAACCATATCCCACACAGTTTTTCCGGCACCGAACCCCCTCACACGATTTGCAATGTTAGCAACGTTCAAGTCTTCTTCAACGCTTGTTTTACAGCCTGCCACAGCTATTGGTGTCGGGCGTCTCTTAAGCTTAAACACACGCCCAATCATGTAAGATATGAATCCGCCGAAAGAGTGAATGCCCTTTATGGGTTTTGGCCGCGGTGTGAAATGGAAATTCCCAAACGAGTAAGTTTTATCCGTGTCCGCAATCATCACGAAAACTTTCTTCCCAAGCCTTTGCTGTATCTGCCTTCGTATTTTTTCCGCTATCTCATCCGCATTACCCAACGGTAAACTCACATAAGCATACGCCAAATTACTTCCATCAATACCGCCTTCAGAACCGAACATCAAAGCCTGCGACAAACCAGCATACTGCAAGGCAACTTGTTTATGCCGGCTTCCCATTTCCACCGGATACTCACGAAGGTATTGAAGCAGCCTTTCTCGAAAATGACACAACGGCCCTAGAAGATATCCCCAAACTATTCGCATCCAATACTTGGCGATTAACTTTGCACTGAAACCTGGTTTAACATTGTTTTCGTCAACGATATTGTTTGTTGCCGTTGAAATCGCCTTCTCGGATATGACCACAAAATCTCCGTCGGATACTTTTCCCTCGGCACCTTTGATTATCTCCTCTAGGTAATTCTCTCCCGGTCTCCAATACTTTGTGGCAACGGCCAAAGCTTTGTATCTTACCATTTACATCGCATTAACTTGTCAAAACGAAGCTCAGAGACTTCGGAACAGCTTCCTTGTTTCTTCAACATTGCATTCTGGCGGCTTCATTCTTCCTTCAGGACAATAACCCAGTTCTACGCATGAGGGGCCAGCGTTTTCAAAAAGGGC